>JAKSCP010000050.1 GCA_022360535.1 Pseudomonadales bacterium
GAACACCAATCATTACACCTACCTGACGTTCAATGAGAATTTCGATGCTCGGCGATTTAGCGAGATCTCTGACGATTTTTACTCTCGCTATATGGCCGATTTCGGTGACCAATTCGGTCAGTCATCCAGATTCCTGATAGAGCCATTAACTGACATTCATTTGTATTCCACGACCAACAATGATCAGCCCCGGGGCAATATCTATTATGTAATCAGCTTCGCAGTCATTGGAACATTTGTACTCATCATCGCCTGTGTTAATTACATCAACTTGGCGACAGCACGATCCTTTAGAAAGATTCGAGAGGTCGCAATTCGCAAGCTGTTGGGGGCTGAAAAGAAACGGCTGACTATTCAGTTCCTGGCCGAATCTCTTCTACTTTCGTCAATAGCTGTTGCCATTGGATTGAGCCTTGTAGAGGCGCTGATAGCGTTCACTCCCCTGGAATCTTTCCTGGGCAAAGAAATATCCCTGACGCAATGGGGTATAGGAGCTCTTGTAGTTGGCTCCGTCCTATTGGCGGCGCTGATAGGCCTCATTTCAGGAATCTATCCGGCGCTATACATATCCGGTACTAAGCCGGTAGCCACGCTGAAACAATCAGAGTCCAGTGCCAATTCAATCGTAAGGCAACTATTGGTGCTGACTCAGTTTACCGTATCTGTGTCCGTAATCTCCTGTGCTTTGTTAATGTACATGCAGATGCAATATGTAAATACTCAACCACTGGGCTTCGAAAAAGAGAACAAAATTGTGTTGGATGTCAGAGGTGCGGAGCAGATCGAGAGTCTGCCAATCTTTACGAATGAAATCCGCACTGACCCCGATGTGTTAGAAACATCCACTGTGTTTCTGGGGATACCTGGCGGGCGCACAAGTAATCGATTCTTCAGTACATTGGACGAAAACGGCGAACCAGAAAACTACTCATTCTTTAATATGCACGTCGATTTCGATTTTCTTGATTTGATGGAGATCGAGCTAGTCGCTGGGCGTGGCTTTGATCGGAATATAAGTGGTGATGTGGCAAACAGTGTTCTGATTAATGAAAAGATGGTCCAACGCTTGGGATGGGATCAGCCGCTAGGCAAGGTTATCAATCCTGGCGACAGGGACAGAGTGGTTGTAGGGGTTGTAAAAGATTTTCATTTTCAACGCCTACAAAACGAGATAGAGCCTTTGGTCATCTTCCCAGATGATCAATCTGAAAGCGGGCTGTTTCCAGTCGAGAGAACGCAATTGCGCCAATTGATCATAAGTCTGTCCGGTACCGCTGACACGGAATCGTTAGACTATATCAGGGATAGGTGGCAAGAGTTTGATCCGCTGCGTCCGTTTGAATACGAATTCCTGGAGAATTCTCTGAATGAGTTGTATACAAGTAGCCAACAGCAAATGGTCTTGATAGGAGCTTTTTCGCTAGCTTCAATATTGATCTCTTGTTTGGGCCTCTATGGATTAACCGCATTCACCATGGAGCAACGAACTAAAGAAATTGGAATTCGCAAGACTTTAGGAGCAAGCACCGTGCAGATTATCCTCATGTTGTTTAGAAACATCTTGAAGCTGATTCTATATGGATCTGTAATCGCAGCGTTCATTTCATTTCTGGCCATGACGGAATGGTTGCAGGGATTTTACTACCACACCGAGATTAATCTCTTTGTCTTTTTCCTTTCTTCGGCCATAGCTTTGGCAATTGCGTTCGTCACTGTTGCGCTGCAGTCACGAAAAACGGCTCAAGCAAATCCTATAGAAGCCTTGCGTTATGAGTAGTAGTACCGCCCCTGACTTTGCCAATTATTCGCTATAAGCTGAGCCAAAAAAGGGTAGGGAAATTCCAGCCTATTCCTTGCTAGCATCATCCCGATGACAATTAAACGCGGTCGCCCTCCACATAATGACATTCTTACGCCAGCGGAATGGCGTATTGTCGACGCCGTTCGACACGGCCTGACCAATAAACAGATCGCTGCCCGGCGCGGCATCAGTGAAGACGCAGTGAAATACCATGTGGCTAACGCGATTGCCAAGTTAGGAATCAAGAATAAGAAGGCTCTGAGATTTTGGGAGGGTGCACCAATGGATAGCCAGCTGGCCAGAGGTGAAAGTGAGATGAGTACCGATTTTCAGATTCAAGGGGTGGGGCAGATTGCCCGAACGGTTAGCGACGTCGAGAGATCCAAGTCCTGGTATTCAGAGGTGCTGGGACTGGAGTTACTGTATGCCTTCGACAAATTGGCATTCTTCAATTGCGGCGGAGTGAGGTTGATGTTGTCGGAGACAGAAGTCGCTGCTGAGAAAGAGTCGATTGTCTATTTATGGGTGCCGAATGTGAACGTGGCATACGAGTCATTATCTGATCGTGGCGTCGAGTTCGTCAGCGCACCTCATAGAGTGCACAAGCATGACAACGGCGTGGAAGAATGGATGGCATTCTTTAATGACCCAGAAGGGCGGCCGTTGGCGATTATGTCCAACGTCGGCAATGACTGAGTTACTCGTACCTCAGGGCTTCTACCGGATTCGACCGCGCGGTCTTCGAGGATTGTACAGCAATAGTCAGAAAAGCCACTGCTCCCACCCCCAGCCCGGAGACCAGGAAAGCCCATAGAGGCATCTCGATACGGTAAGCAAAATTCGACATCCAATTGTCCATCGCGACATAGGATATAAAAGAAGCAGCAACCGCCGCAGTTCCAACCAGATACATCTGAAATCGAGCCAGGAACAAGACGATCTGGGTGGTAGTCGCTCCCAGTACTTTGCGTATGCCTATCTCCTTGGTACGTTGTTGAGTCGTAAATGCGGTTAGCCCAAACAGACCCAACGAAGAGATTACGATACAAATCGCGGCGAAGATTCCAGTCAAGGCCATCAATTGGCTTTCACTGGCATATTGCTCGGCGATAGCACTGTCGAAAAATTGATACTCGAAGGGATGCTCAGGATCCATTCTCCGCATTACTGATTCAATATGCTCAATCGTGCGTGGAATATTCTCTGTTGAAATACGAATGACCAGCTCGCTCATGGCAATATCCAGAGCACGAAAGTCGATATCATAGTTGTATTGAATCGGTGAGATGATCAGTGGCCTGATTGGGTCGTGTAGTGATGCAATATGAAAATCGTTTACGACACCGATGATGTAGCTGGTATTGGTAGGGGTGGTAACCTGTTTTCCAATTGGATTTTCCCAGCCCATTGCGTCAACCAAACTTTGATTGACAAGTAGGGCCTGTTCATAGTCTGTTGGTGTAGCTTCGGAAAAATTTCTGCCTGCAAGCAGATCGATGCCCATCACGTCCAGAAAGTCGAAACCGCCGTAGAGAAAAGCAACTACCATGGGCACCGGGGGTTGGCCGGTCGGGCCTTCGAAGGTCCGGAAACCGTTCGCCGCATTATTTCCAGGCACAAAATAGGTATCTACTGCACCCAATACACTAGAGTCTGTCATCAGTTCGCTGCGAATCAACGGGACCTTTTCAATCATCTCGATGCCGCGGAGTTTGATTCGAATCTTGTCTTCTATGCTGTAACCCAGTGGCTTACTGACCATGTATTCCATTTGCAGCAGCATCAACAAAGTGCTGGCGACCACGCTGACTGAGACAAGGAACTGGACAAATGTCAGCACCTGACGAGTTTGAATGGCAGAACCTTTTGGCCGTTTGTTGGAACTCACTGCGGTAAGCGGCTCCATGAACGAGAGGTAGAATGCAGGGTAGGCTCCGGCAACCAGGCCGATCAACAGTGTTCCCAGAGCAATCCAGCCGATAAGAACAGTTTCATTGCTTATTTCCATGAGCTGACTTTTGCCAAGCCAGTCGGCTAACGGCGTATATTGCTCAGCAAATTCAACGAGCAGAAGACCAACCAAAAGTGCCAGCAGAGCATAGGCAATTGATTCGGCCATAAACTGGCTAATCAATTGACCTCGGCTGGCACCGAGCATTTTGCGCATTCCTATTTCTTTTGCTCGTTTCGTACCACGAGCTATTGCCAGGTTTGCATAGTTGATGCAGGCAACCAGCATGATGAAGAGGGCCACGGCGATAAAGCCATAGACATAGAAAATGTTGCCGGTTGGTGGCCCCCTGGTAAAGCCGTTGTCGAAGTGCACATCAAGTAAAGGCACGGGGTGGTATTTGATTTCCCGACCCAGTCCTTCTCCGATTTCGGCCATAATGTTGTCGTAGAAGTCGTCCAGCAGGCCTTGTAGTTCTTGTTGGGATATATCGGCGGTGACATGAAAGTAGGTGTTGGGGGCTTGCCCAAACAAGGTTCTTGGAGCGCGGTTCGAATCTGGTCGTCCAACCGTATCGTTCAGGTTCCAGGAAATGAGGGCGCTGTACTTCAGATGGACATTGTCTGGTAAGTCCTTAAATACCGCGACAACCGTATAGTCAGTCACATCGGTACTTAGGCGGCGACCGACGGGATTCTCATCACCAAAGTAGGCTCTTGAGAATGATTCGCTGATCACCATGGTGTAGGGATCAACCAACGCGTCTTCTAAATCTCCGTAGACGACTTCATGGGTGAACACATCAAAGACGTTGTCATCAGCCATCCACACGTCGTCCCAATAGAATTCTTTGTCTTCGCTACGAAACAATTCATTATCAACGAAGGTATCGCGCAGGCGAACAAAGTCTCCTACCCATGGATACTCGCGGAAGAAATAGGGACCAAGTGCTGCTGAAGTAATAGCGTAGGGCACAAGGTTTCCGCCCATTGTATGGTCCTGGTTGATTTTATAGATTTGCTCGTGATTCTCATGATACTGGTCGTAGGTTAGTTCACTGCGCACGTACAGTACTAAAATCAGGCTGCAGGCGATGGCAAGGGACAAGCCGATGAGGTTTATGAGTGCGTACGCTTTCTCTTGTAAGAGAGTACGGTAGGCATGCAATAAGTAATGTCTAAACATGACAGTATTGGATAGGCGAATTTGATCTATTCATATCGGATAGAGTCGATGGGGTTTTGCAATGCGGTTATGAATGATTTGCTGGCGACAGTTAACCAGGCAATCATCAAGGCCGCGAGCGCTGCAAACAGACAAACAAGCAACAGTAACCAACGATCAATCTGATACGGAAACTGCTCCAACCAGTTTATCATCACCCAGATGGCAACAGGCCAGGCGATCACATTAGCGACAAAAACTGGCTTGGAAAAATACCATACCAGCATCATTACTATCTCTCTAATTTTGGCACCAAGAATTTTTCTTATTCCTATCTCCCGTTTACGCCGATCGACTGAATAAGACACTGAGCCAAATAGGCCCAGGCAGGCGACAACTATCGCCAGCAGTGAGAAACTGGTCAGGATGTTGGCTTGAATCTGCTCCTGAGTAAACTCCTGCGCCATTAGCTGCTCGACGGAACTGCTCTGTAAAACTTCATCTCCCATTACGGCATTCCACACTTCGGTAATTTGTGCCATGGCGGTTTGTTCATCGCCTTCATATCGAATTGTCAGTACATCGGTAAGGCCTGAATTGAGTATATATACCTCTGGTCTCGGTACGGAGCGCAAATTGAAGAAGTCTGTGTCATTTACTACACCGCTTATAGTCAGGGTGTTGTCTGAATCCAAAGTAAGCACTTGTTGCCCTATGGCGTCGCCAGGACTACCTAAGCCGAGTTCCCTAACCGCACTCTCATTCAAAACAACGTTGCGGTTTACAAATAGTGGCCCCGGGTTATCTACAGAAATTGAATCTCTTTCCAGGGAGAAGGAACGGCCGGCGAGCAGCCCTATCTCATAAGTCTCTACAAAGTCCTCATCGATAGGTAGCGTGGCGATACGGTACCTGGTATCGGGACCACCGGGAATCGAATAGCTCATGTAGTTGTTGGCCAGCCCGAGTTGTTGAGTTGGTTGATGTATAGACAGGGTGGCATTGGACACGGACGACAGGGCCAGTACTTCTTCCTTCAATGCAGACTTTCTTGCCCGAACTTCCTCGCGGAACAGGAGATTGTTTATCGCAATGAGGTTCTCCCTGTTAAAGCCTGGATCTCGGTCGCCCAGAAATCGCATCTGGGTGAAGATAACGGCAGTAGCGATAATCAGGGCGATTGATACGGCAAACTGAAACACCACCAGTAAATTCCTCAACCTCAACGAACTGCGGGTTTCGGATGAGGGCGCGGTCTTTAGAACACCAGAGGGTCGAAATCGCGACAAGATAATAGAAGGATAAATCCCGCCAGCAGAACCGACTAGCAACAACAGGGACAGTATAAACAGATAGGAGAGAGGAGAAGCGTAGTCGATTGACAAACTCTTTGTGGTGAGAGGTTCCAATACAGGCAATAACAACTCCAGGATTCCCAGAGCTACAAGGATGGACAGAAAAACTGTAAATACCGACTCTCCCAGGAACTGACTTATCAATTGCCGGCGCTGGGCACCGACAATTTTCCTCATAACAACTTCCTTTGAGCGCTGCGTAGCTCTGGCAGTAGTCAGTACCATGAAATTAATGCTGCCTATGAGCAGAACAAGGATAGATATAATTGTGAACGCGATTACCGCAGTTTTGTTGCCAACGTTGCCGCTCGTATCAAACGGCGAATTCAGATAGATCTCGGATATGTTCTGTAGATCGAGGCACATTCTTTCACTTGGTCCTGCCCCCGGAGTTTGTTGTGCTTCTCGAAACACAACATTCCCATTAACAAATTCGGGAAGGCGTTGTGACAGTGATTCAACATCTGAACCTTCATTGAGTTGAATATAAGTATGAGTAGAGATAATTCCCCAGTCAGTACCCCATGGAAAATCGTCCATGTCGAATAATGTAATAGCCGGCAATTCAAGCACCGAGTTTTCTGGCGGCAATCGGTAAATTGCATCAACCTGGTAATCCTTGTTCAACCCAACTACGCCGGTGCTACTTAAGCTGATCGTTTCCCCTATTGGGTCTTTGTCTCCGAAAACAGTCCTGGCGAATGCATCTGACAGAGCGATTGAATTCACATCTGCAATCGCGTTATTGAGGCTTCCAGAAAGCAATTCGAAATCCATCATCTCAATAAGATCGGCATCCACGGCGTATACGGTTTCACTATATTGAGCGTCCTCAAAGGAGATATCCTGATTGAGGGCCATGAGGCGACTGGCATATTCAATCTCGCCTGAAAAATAGCGATTAAGGGTCGGACTTAAGATTAATGAAGTACTCGAATAGCGGCGTTGGCTGTTGTCGAGGAGTTCTGTCCTGTTGACTCGAAAGAGCCGCTCGGCGTTCGACCAATGCTTGTCATAGGAAGTTTCATCTTGCACATAGAGAGCAATGACGATACACGCTGCGAGGCTGATGGCGAGACCGGCGATATTGATCACGCTATAGAGCTTGTTGGTGGACAGGTCTTTGATGGCTATCTTGAGGTGGTTCGTGAACATGCCATGTTCCTGAAACTTTTCAAAAAGGAGACTTCTAATACTTCGCTAACGGTTCTATGGAGTAAGCAAGAAATGTTCCTTGATACCGTGATGGAACAACACATGAGCACGAGTCCTGAGCGATGGCTCTTCTTAAGTTGTTCCATAATGGGACATGCGTGTTTCAATACTAAACACACCGAAGCTTCCACGGAATTGCCGGATGGTGTCAGAACGACAAGATGAATTGCGTACCTTCGCCCACTGAACTACTCACAGCAAGCGTACCATTATTGAGTCTGGCTAATTGTCGGGAAAGGCTAAGCCCGATCCCGCTGCCTTTTTCTTTGGTCGTATAGAATGGTGTGAAGATGTTATCGATTATGTCTTTCCCGATTCCATGACCGTTATCTCTCACACGGATTTTTGTCTTGCCCTGAGCATTCTGCTCACATCGTAGTTGGATCTTCTTGTCCGCACTTTCCGCGACTGCGTCCACGGCATTACTAATCAAGTTAATCAGGATTTGCTCCAGAAGTTTTACATCAACAACTAAAGTCGCGGTGTCGGGATTGACTTCAGAGCTGAAATGAATGGACTGCGTTTCCATCTGTTCCTTGAACATCAGTTCAATACGCTCGAAGAGAGTGGTCATTTTAACTTCATCGAACACCGGTTCAGGTAAGTTACTCAGACTGCGGTAAGAATCTACAAATTCCATCAGTCCCTGGCTTCGGGAGGCGATAGCTTCAATGCTTTGCCGCAGATCTCTGTACTGTTCGGAACTGTGGTCTGTTAACTGCTGGGTCAATTGTTCGTTCCCGACCACGCCGCCAATATATCTGCTAAGCGAGACGATAGGTGTCATAGAGTTCATTATTTCGTGTGTCAGCACACGAATCAGCTTCTGCCAGCTTTCTATTTCTCTTTCATCCAGGGCACTCTTGATGTTCTGGAGCGAAACGAGTTTGTATTTCCGCTCCTGTAGAATGAACTCTGTGGCGGTTAAGATGAGTTGGTGCATCTCGTTGTTGATGACCAGTTTGAGAACTCGAGTCTCGCCTGCCCTGATTGCCCAAAATGCGTCAGCGAGTTCCCTGTTAAGTTTGGCAACGATGTTGAGGCTACTGATGTACTTCTTGTTCAGTAGCTGCTCGGCAGCTCTATTAATGATTTCAATCCTGCCTTCGTTGTCGAAACAGATAAGAGCGGCATCTACATGCTCCACAACCATCTGTAGATACTCAGTTTGAATACTTCGGTCTGCTTTTAGCTTGCGATATTTGCCGAGGAGAGTCTTTTGAGCGTCAATAAAGTCACGGGTGCTGAATCCCTGATTGGATGAGCCGCTGGAGCTGGCGAAATCGTTATGCGAGATGTTGTTTAGAAACTGAGCGAAATCGCGATTACTCTTTTCAACCAACCGAACTATGTTGGCCACAATTATCGCGACGAGGAAAAAGCTTATAATGGGAGTTCCTATCCAGTCTGTCTCCAACAGGCTGTAGCAGAAAACAAAGATTGCTCCTACGAGCAGCGCGACATGGAACATCAGTCGCCCATGCTGACTTTTTAGAAGGCTAGTCAGAGATTCCATACTTTTCCATTTTGCGGTACAGGGTAGTACGCCCCATGCCTAGTGCCTTCGCAACCTGCGTAAGGTTGCCGGAGTACTGCTTGATGGCTTTTTCAATCGTCTGTTGTTCCAGTTTGGCAATATTCAGCTCAGGAGAGTTGTCGAAGTTAGTGCGCCTTCCCACAAGAATGTCTCGGAACTCGATACGCGCATTCTCTGCGATGATTACCGCGCGCTCTATGGCATGTTGCAGCTCGCGAACGTTTCCTGGCCAGCTGTAGTCCTGTAACCGCGATATTTCCGTTTTGCTTAGGTTTATCTCGGGTTTGTTGTATTTTTTGGCATAGAGTTTTATGTAGTGACTTGCCAGGAGTGGAATGTCTTCTGTCCTTTGTCTTAAAGGAGGAAGACAGATCTCTACTGTATTTATGCGATAAAGAAGGTCACGGCGAAAATGGGATTCATCCTGCAGCTTCTCCTGTTCCATGTTAGTAGCACATATCAGTCGAATATCGACTGGTACGGCGGTATCAGAGCCAACTCGAGACACGGCCCGGCTTTCAAGTGCACCCAGCAGTTTGGCTTGCAGAGTCAACGAGAGGTTTCCGATCTCATCAAGAAATAATGTCCCCCCATTCGCCGCCTCAAATCGGCCAGCTCTATCCTGACGCGCATCTGTGAAGGCGCCCTTTTTGTGACCGAACATTTCGGACTCAAACAAGTTTTCTGAAATTGCTCCTAGATCCACACTAACGAGAGGGAACTGGTGACGATTCGACTTGCGATGGATAGCGCGAGCAATCAAATCTTTACCAGTGCCATTTTCACCACGAATCAGAACGCTGGCGTCTGTACTGGCAACTTTATCAACCAGGTCAAACACCTGTTGCATAGCAGCTGAGTTTCCAATGATCTCGCTAAACTGAGACTCCAGTTTTTCATCAATTGCCTGTTGAGTTGGCGTCTGTTTCTTGTCCTGAAACCCAGACAGGCCCAATTTGAGACAGGCGTCTACGGTGCTGACTAACTTTTCGTTGTCCCAGGGTTTAACCAGAAAATCTGCTGCGCCCTGTTTTATGGCTTCAACCGCCAGATCAATCTCTCCATAGGCAGTTGCCATGATGATCTGGGTACGAGGCGACAATTCCTTAATCTTATGTAGCCAGTAGAATCCTTCGTCGCCAGCGGTGAAGCCGCGGGTAAAATTCATATCCAGTAGAACCACATTCACATGATGTTGTTCCAGCAGAGCAGGCATATCGCTTGGATTCGTTAAGGCGTGTATGTTCTTGCGGCCGTCTTTCAAGACCAGTTCTGCGGTAAGCAAGACATCTCTGTCATCATCCACTAATAGAATCGTTGCGGGTGAGGAGTCGTCCCCTGGTGAATGTATTCCCATCTTTCCCTCGAAGGATCTTTGCTCTTTCAAACTTATTGATGGAGCAGTGGTTTAATACCGATTTATTTGCCATCTGCATTGTTTCATATTGAAACAATCGCGGGTTTCCCGGCAGAAGCTGGTTTTTGGTGGTGGCTTAACATATTGAATTTTAAAGAAAAATACTTTGGTAACCAGTGGAGCCAACCAGCGTCTAAACAATAAACTCACATTATTCGTGCGCCTCGTTAGATATCAATAGCAAGAGCAAGAATAGAGCCATCACCTGTAAATGCAAAAAAGAAGCAACGAAAATGGGTGCACTGGTTGAGCTGACAGTGGCGAATGAAAAACTGAACTCTCATCATTAGAAACAGTGAGTGTTTTGGAAACAGGGACTTTGTTCCAAATCGAAACAAGAATCTGACTCACTATGAAACAATTCGTTGAGTAGCTCGTTTTAACTTGTGCTAATTCATTGGATCAGGCCGAAAATTTGTTGGTACGAGTATTGCCCATATTTTGGAAGCTACTTTAACGCAGTGTCGTCAATGCACAAATTACGCTGGTGGTGTAGTGCAAACGATGACTCTGAATGGGTGAAGAAGCTAGAGAAGGCCTTCGGGCCTTCTCACACTAAATTCAGAAAGGACTAGTAAGGAACAACCTATGATTATTAAAACCGAAGGCCTAACCAAACTGTTTCGCACAGAGGAAGTGGAGACTACGGCGTTGGACGAGGTGAACATCTCAGTTGCAGAAGGCGAGTTTACTTCAATTATGGGCCCCTCTGGTTGTGGTAAATCCACGCTGCTGCACATTTTAGGCCTTATCGACAATCCCGATGGAGGCAAGTACTGGTTTCTTGATGAGGAGGTGGCCGGCTACTCTGAGCGACAACGTGCAAATTTGAGAAAGGAAAACATAGGCTTTGTGTTTCAGAGCTTTAACCTGATCGATGAACTTACAGTGTATGAAAATGTTGAGCTACCACTGATCTATACCAAGGCTCCTTCCCAGGAACGCAAATCAAAAGTTGAGAGCGTACTGGAAAAAATGGATATGGCACATCGTAAGAATCACTTTCCTCAACAGTTGTCAGGGGGTCAGCAACAAAGAGTGGCTGTGGCGAGAGCAATCGTGAATCAGCCTAATCTGATACTCGCAGATGAGCCGACCGGTAACCTCGATAGTGAGCATGGAGAAGAGGTGATGAAAATATTATCGGGACTCAATGATGAGGGGACTACCATCGTTATGGTGACTCACTCACCGGAGGATGCAGCGGTGGGAAAACGTATCGTGCGCATGCTGGATGGAAAAGTCATTAGCGAATCTGACAACGTAGAACGCACCGCTTTCGCCTAACCAAGAACTCATCCCTGAATAGCGATTAAGCTTCTCTCATGTTAAGAAATTTCATTCTACTCAGTCTGCGTAATCTGGCTGCAAACCGATTGTTTACCGCCATCAACATCATTGGGTTGGCGGTGGGCCTGGCCTGCGTAATTCTTATTGCACTCTTCGTTCGTCATGAGATCAGCTACGATAAACACTGGGCCAAGGCAGATCGTACCTATAAGGTCATGCGCACATTTATGAGCCTGGGCCGCAATGATGATCTTGAGCTAGCCACCAATGCACCTCAAACCGGACCGCTGCTCGCACAGGACTTTCCCGAGTTTGAAAATGTAGTGCGTATTCTCAACGGCGGGCAGCTTATTGTTACCGATCCAGAAACCAATCGATCATTCTTTGAGTCGGGTTTGCATTTCGCGGATCCAGATATCTATGAGGTCTTTGACATTCCTTTACTGGAAGGGCAGTGGGAAGGCGCATTGGAAGGTCCGTTTCGCATGGTTATTAATGAAACCCTGGCCAACAAGTACTTTCCAGAGGGCAACGCTGTAGGCAACACTCTTATTGTTGCCGGGCAAGCACCTGTTCAGATCACCGGAGTGATGCCCGACCTTTCTGAGAACACTCACCTTGCTGCGCAAGGATTTACTTCCGCGGATACACTGGTTGCAATGTTCGGCGAAGGGTTTATGGAAAACTGGGGTAGCAACAACTTTCACACTTATGTCGTGATTCCCCCTAACTACAAAATCCAGACTTTTCTCGATCAGATTCCCGCGTTCCTGAATCGGCATATTGACGAAAATGCTACTGACTTCACTCGTTTCGAGGTGTTACCACTTACTGACATTCATTTGCGATCACAACGCGACAATGAGCTGGAGCCCAATGGCAACATCGTAACCGTTTATACATTCAGCGTGATCGCTGTCGTGATATTGCTGATCGCCTGTTTTAACTTCATGAATCTTTCCACGGCGAAATCTGCCAGTCGGGCACGGGAAGTCGGTTTGAGAAAAACCCTGGGCGCGGATCGCAATCAAGTGATCTCCCAGTTTATCGGTGAGTCAGTCTTGCTGTCTCTGATAGCAGTAATACTGGCTATAGTACTGGTGTCCCTGACAGTAGGCTGGTTCAACGCGCTGATCGGACTAGAGCTGCAATTTAGTCCACTGCGAGATCCACAATTATTCGCCGGGCTGCTATGTCTGGGGTTGATCGTCGGCGTAATCGCGGGCAGTTATCCGGCATTTTACCTGTCCGCATTCGCAGCCTCCGATATCCTGCGCGGTGAATTGAATCGAGGTAAAGGCGGTGCAGCCTTTCGACGCCTGCTGGTAGTCGCTCAGTTTTCCATTTCTATAGCCCTGGTTATTGCATCGGGAATAGCGCTTGCGCAGCTTCGTTATGCCATGACCATGGATCCAGGCTTCAATCGAGATCAAATTGTAGTGCTACGTGGCAACAATATTGACGGCTTGGGATCGAACTACCGAACGATGAAACAAGAGTTACTCGCACACCCTGAAATCGTTTCTGTCACCGCAGCGAATCTGATGCCAGGTGACCAGAATACCAACGCAGACGGTGTTCGATACGAAGGCTATGACAGTAGCTCCGACCCATTTATGGGTATGCCTTATCTCAACGTTGATTACGACTTCTTTGAGACATTCGACATTGATGTTGTCGCCGGTCGCACGTTCTCTGAGCAGCGGGGAACAGATGTCTTCGTGGAACCAACCAACGAAAACCCACAAACCACCGGCGCGTTCATACTTAACGCTATGGCAGCAGAGTTGATTGGCTACACCCCTGACGAAGCCATAAACAAATGGTTTGAAGTTGGGCGTGGCAGCCAAAGTGGATTCACGGTGCGTGGCCCCATAATCGGCGTGGTGGACAACATCTATTTTTCGTCCATTAGGGAAGTTGTTAATCCCGTGTACTACCGAGTCATGGAAAACGACAATCCCAATTCGCAGTTTGCCAATTTCAGCCAGCTGGGCATCAGACTGACGGGAAGCAATCTTCAGGAAACTTTGCAGTTTATTGAAAACACATGGAACCAATTTCGTCCTGAAACTCCTTATCGACAGGAGTTTATGGATCAGAAATTTGAAGCCCTTTACCAATCTGAACGCCGTCAGGGACAACTTTTTACCGCGTTTTCCGTCATGGCCATTTTCATTGCCGGACTAGGCTTGTTCGGTCTAGCGTCCTATATGAC
>JAKSCP010000049.1 GCA_022360535.1 Pseudomonadales bacterium
CCATTCGTTTACTTCCTTCCCGACGCGCAGGAGCTTCAATAGTGAGTCAGATAGCTGAACCACTTTTTGCTCGAGATCATTCCAGCAAAATCGCAATTATCTTGTTTGTGTTCTCGATTGCGGCTGTGAGCTTGTTCACTCTTTCCTATGGTCAGGTTGTACTGGGAGTCGATCGTTTGCTGGATGCTGTTTTTTCTCCAGAAAGTGATCCGATCGCCACTCAGATTGTTCAAGACCTCCGACTCCCCCGTGTTTTTACCGGACTTATCGCTGGAGCGGCGCTGGGTGTTTCCGGAGTCTTGATGCAAGCGCTTTTTCGAAATCCTATGGCTGATGCCTGGTCGCTGGGGCTTCTGGCTGGCGGTCAGCTGGGTGTTGCGCTCATTGTCACTGCTGCGGCTTTTGCAGGCCCAGCAGCGATCTCGTTCCTGACAACCTTCCAGGGAATAGGATTAACTTCTGGAGCGCTTATCGGTGTTGCCGTATTTGCAGCGCTGATGGTAGTCCTGTCCCGTCGCGTTGGCACCATTACTTTATTAGTAGTGGGATTGATGCTTGGGTTCACGGTGCAAGGACTCGTTAGCATCGTGATGCACTTTGCCAATCGTGTAGGCGGCCGAGTCTATTCGGGTTGGAACGACGGTACCTTCGCAGCAACTACATTTGACGACCTCACTTTCATGGCAGTCCCCATCACTGCGGGTCTGGTCATAGCTATAGCCAGTGCAAAAGGGCTAAGTTCATTGCTGTTAGGGGAAACCTATGCCCGCAGTCTTGGTACCAATGTGCAGCGGCTGCGTTGGTTAACCCTTGCTGCCGTGGTCTTATTAGTGGCTCCTGTCACCGCCTATTGTGGGCCTGTAACCTTTATTGGACTGATCGTTCCCCATTTTGCCAGGGCAATCGCAAAAACTTCCCAGATACTTCCCCTTATTCCATTGGCCGCACTTTCCGGAGCGTTGCTAGCTATCGCTGCTGACGCGGTCGTGCATCTACCGTGGGAGCAACATTTCCTGCACCTGAACACCATCCTCGCCGTGATTGGCGCTCCGGTAGTGATAGTGCTGCTTCTTTTTAGTCCTACGATGAAGGGGAGTACCTGATGCTGGAACTCAGAGACCTTGCATCTGGTTATGCAGGCACCAAGGGTGTCGTCGTCGATCCAGTCTCGCTCACACTGGAAGCGGGCGACTTCATTTGTGTGATTGGGCGTAATGGTGCGGGTAAATCAACTTTGATGCGCACGATCAGTGGACTGCAGCCAGCACTGTCTGGAGATGCTCTATTGGCAGGGCAGTCTATCCCAACAATGAGTTCGCAAGAGCGCGCACAATCGATTTCAGTAGTAACTACTGATCGTGTGTCGAGCCCCGGGCTGCTTGCACGAGACGTCATTGAACTGGGTCGCCAACCGTACACAAATTGGCGCGGCCAGCTCACTAATGAAGATATAAGCATAGTAGAAGAAGCAACTTACCAAGCCGGGGCAGTGACCCTCGCTCCCAAACCTTTCGACAGCTTATCTGATGGCGAACGTCAGCGAGTCATGATCGCCAGAGCGCTCGCTCAGACTTCCAAGGTTCTTGTGTTAGATGAAATAACTGCGTTTCTGGATCTGCCAGGGCGGGTTGAAATTATGGCACTGCTGCGCCGTCATGCGCGGGAAACCGGGAAGATCGTCCTTCTGTCGAGCCATGATCTGGAACTCAGTCTGGAACTCGTCGGTCAGCTATGGATCGTTCACGATGGTGAGCTGTCATTCGGTAGCCCTAATACACTGATCACTAATGGCGTTATTGAGCAGGCCTTTGATAATTCAGATGTAAGCTTTGACCCTTCTCAAAAGCGCTTCACGATGAATTCGAACTAAATCCTTTTAAATCTTTAATAAAAATCTAATGCTCTACGGGAGAGAATCAATGTACAAGGAATCCATCTTCACACTTTCCGCACTCTCGGTTGCTGTGGCGGCGAGTACGGCCCAGGCCCAGAGTCTGGAGAGTACCAATGTTGTTACCGAAGTCGTTGTGACTGCCACAAGGACTGAAAAGCCATTGCTTGAAACACCTGCGGCAGTTTCTGTGCAAAACATGGACTATCTTGAACAAAAAGGATTTGTGTATGGAGCGGATGAGTTTCGTGGCGTGCCGGGCGTTTTCGTACGCCGGGGTGAAGGGGACGGAGAGGAGTTTCCGTTCATTTCCATTCGTGGAATAACCGGTAATCATGGCAACGACACCTTCCTCGCGATGATCGATGGCATACCCTTTGTTGGGCCCGATGAAGAGGTCCTGCTGTACCAAATGCCTTATGCAGTCGTGGAAAATATTGAAATAGTTCGTGGCCCCGTGTCGGCGCTTTACGGCCGGGGTGCAATTTCCGGTGCAGTAAACTACCGAACCCGAGAGCCTGCGCGAGACAACTCTCAGCTCATGGTGAGCTTTGGTGATGATGGTTACAGCAACGCCGAATGGATCTATGAAGAATCAGGGGACAATGGATCATTCCTGCTAAGCGCCTCACGGTTAGACTACGAAGGTTGGAGAGAAAACAGCGAAAGGGAAATCAGCAACTTGTTTATGAAGGGTCAACTCGATGTGGGTGATGGGGGCTCTCTTACCGCCTATTTCAACTACTTCGACCGTAATGCAGAAGTGCCCAGTACTATTCCTACTCTGGAGGACGGCACGATCGTCGATGTGATAGGCGGTGATGAGACTTTCGTTGGCTATTCGCCATCGTTCAATGATCAGCAAGGTTGGGTTAGTGCGCTGAGCTATGAGCAGCCACTAAGTGACAATCTGCAATTGCGCGTGACTGGACAGTATCGGAACTTCGATTCAGAAGTACGATTGAACTTTTATGATTTTTTTGAATTCGACCCTGATAATAACATTATGGGGGTCAACGGTTTTCACTCGCCGAACGATACCAATGTGTTTTACGGTGAGGCAACACTTAACTGGCAGGCGGGTCGACATAATATCGTTGCTGGCATAAGTGCAGAGGAAACTGAGACGTCAGAGTTTGATCAGTGGACAGGGCAGAATGGATTCACTTTTGACTGCGGCTTCAAATTCTTTGCTGTGCTGGTCGACTACAGCACCGGACAAGTCCTTAACCAGGATCATCCTTGTTTCGTTACTGATCAACGCCAGGTAGAAGATGAGGCGACCAATTCGTTCCTTGGTGTTTATATCCAGGATGAAATTGAACTTAATGATAACTTCACACTTACCCTCGGTGGTCGTTTCGATACCTTCGAACGGGATGTTGATTTCACTCGAGTTGGCGGACAAGCAGTCAACCTGACAGCAGAAGGTGAGGAAAGTAACTTCGCACCTAAAGCTTCGCTCGCTTACAACTACGATGGCGGCATGGTTTACGTGAGTTATGGAGAAGGATTTAACTCTAATTTTGGTCCTTTATGGCAGTGGGATCCAGACAGATACGAAAGGGTAGAGAGACCAACTGTTATCGACAACTATGAATTGGGCTGGAAAGGCACCCTTGGCGATTATCTGCAATGGGAAACTGCAATCTTCCACATGGAGCAGGAGAACCGACGCACGTTCATTGACAATCCAGACCCAACAGGCCCGCCGACTTTAGCGACTACAGGACAGCTCTATAGTAGCCGTGGGTTGGAAGCCGGACTGCGCGTAACACCTTCAGATCGCACCCGACTCACATTTAACTACACCTATCTCGATCCAGAATGGGATGAATTTGTTGTCAGTTCATTTAGCGGGCCACTGGATTTCTCTGGTACTACACCTCAGGGTGTACCAGATCAAATTTTCTCTATTGACGCGGAACATCGACCAACCGACCGCCTTAAAATCGGTGCGGCCTACGAGTGGTACGATGACTACTTCATAACAGTCGACAACAGATTCAATGGCGGTTCCTATGACCTTGTAACTCTGTTTGGTTCTTACAAATTGAGCCAGGATCGCGATTGGTTTCTGGATCTGACGCTGACCAATGCGTTCGATGAAGACTACTACCATTTCTTTGGTGGATCTCGTACGGCAGTTACTAACGTGACGCCCGGAGCGCCAAGACAAATCCGTGCTTCATTGCGTATGGATTTCTAGAGGGTAAAGTTCAAGACTGCGTAAGTAGTTTCAAGATTTGTAGCTGTAAGGATAATTAAAATGAGTGAATTGCTTCGAGCTCAGGAGTTGACCAAAGTGTTTCGGTCAAATACTGCATTGAATACCTTGAATCTGACAGTCAATTCATCGGAGATCGTCTGTCTACTGGGTGCTAATGGGGCGGGTAAAACCACCACCATAAACCTCTTTCTTGGCTTCCTGGAACCAACTTCTGGGTCTGCATTGGTGAGTGGTACTGAAGTGCGCGAAGACTTGCAGAAGGCCCGCAGTAATCTCGGCTATGTTCCGGAGC
>JAKSCP010000233.1 GCA_022360535.1 Pseudomonadales bacterium
GCAAAAGAGCAATATTCGGATGAACTTCACTCATGGTTTTACCGTTTTCGTGCATGTATGAATAGCTGAGTGTCCGTGGACGTTGCGAAAGCTATGCTGCAAGGTGATCTTGAGGCGAGTCCTGACCCGCTGAATGCAATAGCTGCGTAGCTTCGACGATTGGTGCGATGCTATTTCTGTCCATGTAGTCAAATCCATTCCACTCCTCTGCGCTGGCCTCGCCATTTGAACTACGCAGGCTGCCAATTTTAATCATCATGCGATGAAAAAGGCCGAGCCGTGCCAAATCCATTCTTCCCTGTAAGGCAAAGTGTTGTGCGTTGGCCAGGAATTCGGAGGGTAACGATTCCTCCAGCCACCCGTTAAGCTTCGAACCGCCCGGTGCTCCTGAAACTGTATACAGAATGATTCGCTTGGTAAGGAGCTTGGTGAGGTTGCGCTGTATCCAGCGGGCTATTACAGGCCTGTAGTAGTAGATCGGAGTACCAATGATCAGGGAGTCAAAATCTGCAAGATTGAGAGCAGACGACTTTATGTCGAATACAGGAAATCCGGTTTTCTCGGAAATCCATTGTGCGTATTGCTCAGTGCTTCCGTAGGTGCCTGTAAATACGATAGCGCATTTCATCAGCGGCTCCGTGCTTAGTAGGGAAGTAATCATTCAATCACAGCTGATGGGATAGAGTATTGATTAGGGTCAACGGAATTCCTGTGGGAAAGTTTATTCTGTAAGTATCGTTGTAAAACCAATTTTCGAAGTCGGCGAGAACCATTCGGTTGAAGATTACACACTTCCTCTACAATGCATTCATTATTGAATCCGGAGTCAAAAAGCTGGCTATCGATCCTGGCGGCAAGTTTTTCTACTACCTGCGTCCTACCACCCTCATTCCAAAAGCTGAATGGGGCTCAGTTACCCATATCCTGGCAACCCATGGCGATCCGGATCACTACTGGCACATTGATCGGGTGGCGGAGGCTTCCGGAGCTGAAATAGTCCTCAACAGGACGATGGTGCAGGAGCGTGATGGAGCACAGTTGGCCCTGGGGCCCAGAAGCCAAGGATTGGCATTCGATACGCCATTGCGAAACCTGCATACACTACAAGTAGGGCAGACCATCGAGGTGGGTGGTGTATCAGTGACAGGAGTTGCAGCCAGTCATGGGCCGCTGCTCATAAAGATTGGCCCTTTTTCTAAGATGGAAACCCCCGGACCAGAAGAGCGAATTGGGTGGGGTGCTTTGGGGTTTTTAATCGAACTTGATGGCAAGAGCTTATTGAATCTTGGGGATACATTACTGCTGGAAAGTGATTGGGAATCGATTCCCTCGCCCGATCTACTGATGATTCCAATTGGTGGCAAAGAAGCTCGAAATACGATGGATGTAGAGGAGGCGTTAAGAGCTGTTGAGGTGATAAAGCCCAAAGCTGTTATCCCCACTCACTACAATATGCCAGCTCTGTTCAGCCGCAAGTATGGTCCTGCTGATGATGGTTTCTTTAAACAACAAGTTGAAAAGCTAGGCGCATCCTGTCAGATACTTCATAGCGGTGAATCGATTTCTTTATAGCATGTTTCTTGTCTGCTCTTTCTTGATTGGCTTTATCGGTTTTCCCGGGGGTGTGGCGTGACTTACCTTCTGGAAGAGTATGTGAAGGAGAAGATCTATATTGTCGAGTATCCACTTCGTTTTGCTGGTATGGACATATTCAGTCGTATGACGATTGTAAAGTTGGATAATGGACAGCTTTGGGTGCACAGTCCGTCAGAGATAGATGAAGAATTAAAAGAGGCAATCGACAGCCTTGGTGAAGTTGGCTATATCATTGCGCCAGGCAATTTTCATCATCTAAACGTAGCAAATGCCCAGTCTCTCTATCCGAATGCAGAAACTTTTCTATGTCCCGGCCTGGAAAAGAAACGGCCTGATCTAACATTCGATTGGATACTTGGAAATCGCCCCGATCCTCGCTGGGGATCTGAGTTTGAGCAAGTCGTTATCTTAGGTACTCGTATAATAAACGAAGTAGCCTTCCTCCATGTTGCAACGAAAACGTTAATTCTTGTGGACCTCATCGAAAATATTGGAGATGAATACGAAGAAGATGCAGGTTTGCTGCTAAAGTTCTGGTGGAAAGCGGTTTTTCACATGTGGAATAACCCCAAAGCAGCACCTGAATATCAGATGGCCTGGGGTGACAAAGAAGTAGTAAAGAAGGCGCTTAACAAGATTTTAGCGTGGGACTTTGAACGCATAATTATCGCCCATGGCAGCTTGATAGACGACGAGGCAAAAGCAGTTGCACAAAAAGCCTGGCGAAAAGTGCTGCGCCACACGAATTAAATCGACCTGCCTGTAGTTAGAACATACTAAAAGCGAACGCTTGAGCCTTCATTGATCAAATCCGATGGATACAGGATGACCTGATCATCTTCTGAGACTCCTCCCAGTACCCGAGTTCGTTCTTGATCACGAGCGCCAATCATTATCGGCTTTAACTCAACACGATTATCTTCCACAACAAAGGTATGCCAGCCGGAACTGCGCTGAAAAACAGCGCTGGTGGGAATCGTTAGCGTAGAGTTCGCCTGCCAGGTCACTATCGCTACTTCAACCCGATACTCGGCGCCAAGATTTGGTGGCGGATCAATCAGATCAATAATGACATTGACTCTCTGCTCATCAACGCCAAGGGCTGATACTTTGGTGTAGGCTTCTGGTTCAATCGAGCGTACGAAAGCATTCAGTGTTCTGTCACCGCCCCAACCGCTTATGTACACCGTATCTCCGGCTTCGACTTTTACGGCATCCTGAGTGAGCAGATCGACCACGATTTCCAGACTGTCCTGATTGCTCAGATTGAGCAGTGGGGTGCCTGCTTGTACGACGCGTTCGTTTTCTTCCAGCACACGATGAACTGTGCCTGCCACTGGTGCCTTGATTTCAATGACTGCCTGGTCAGATACCTGATCATCGGGATCAGCCCCTAGCAAAAGTGCTCTGGCGCTCTCGATATCAGCCTGAGCAGCCATAACCGAGGCATGGGCACTCTGAACTCTGGCTTCCTCGGCTGCCGAGAGTTGCCGGTACTGTTCAGTCTCTTCCGCACTCGCCAGGCTGCGCTCGAATAGCTCTTCTCTTCTTTCTTTTTCACGAGTAACTCGCTCATAAGCGCTCATAGTTTCACGCAGCGAAGCATTGGCCACGGCGAGTCGTGCTTCTGCGGCCGCGAGGTTTGCTTGTGCGAAGGCGGAGCTGCGCTGATCCTGGGGCGCGGGCGCTATAACCGCGATAACTTCGCCGCTGTTGATTCGGTCACCTTCATCCAAACTGGTTCTCAGCAGTCTGCCTGAAACCGGGGCCGTAATTAGAAATGGATTTCTGGCCCGTGTCCTGCCTTGTTCTTCTATTGCTTCGAAGAAAGGTCGCATTTCGACGGTGCCAACTTCCACATCGATTGGTGCTGGTCTGAGCAACACAAAACCAACAACAAGGACAATGAAGCCTGCGGTTAGTTTTAACCAGAGGGGCATTTTGGTCATGGTCTACTCCCTTGTTTTAAGGACTTCGACCAAATCGATTTGGTCCAGCCTTTTTTTGACAATCCAGCCGCTAACAAAGGCTGAAAAATGATGTAGGCGCCGGACATGAGAAACGTTTTGGTATCGGTCACAAATGGCAGGCGATAGATGTCGGTTTGCATGCCAATCGTAACGGCATAGCAGAGGCTATAGCCGATAGCCCAACCAAGAGGTATGGCAAACACCGTGATTATTCCTTGCTCTCCCAGCAACAGAGTCGCCACTTCGCTGCGGTGGAAACCCATTACTCGCAGGCTGGCCAGTTCCCGTCCGCGCTCTGACAAGGAAATCCGAGCCGCATTGTAGATAACACCAACTGCTATCACGCCAGCGAATCCCAGCAGAAAACCGCTTGAGATCAGAATGCCATCTGCGAGTTGTTCCTGAAAAGATTCATACATGCTCGATGGAGAGGCGACGCCGGTTACCGCCGGGTAACCCTTGAGTTTGGAGTTGATGCTGTCCCGTGCTGATTCATCGATGCTTAGAAAGGCACCGTCAACTACTGTGGGCTCGCCACTTGCCTGCCATAAGGCCGCCTTGCTCATAAACACAGACAGGCCGAGGTTTTCTTCAATGATGCCATTCACCGCAATGGTGGTGGTGAGTCTTTCGCCCTGTAGGAACTCGACAACGAGTTCATCGCC
>JAKSCP010000311.1 GCA_022360535.1 Pseudomonadales bacterium
GGTTAAAGTTGATAACACCGGCGATGGCATCCGAACCATACTGTGAGGATGCACCATCACGCAGAACTTCGATGCTGCCAATTGCCACTGTCGGAATAGTGGCAACGTCCGGACCCTGATTACCTGAGCCGGGCTGCAACAGGGCAGAGCGATGGCGGCGTTTGCCATTTACCAGAGTCAGTGTGTATTGAGGTTCCAGGCCACGCAGATTGAATTGCCGAATGAAAGTGGCACCATCAGCGATCGGTGAACGTGGGTTCTGAAAAGACGGTACCAGGGACTGCAGCACGTCACCGGTCTCTACGAAGGATACCGCTTCGATGGTATCTGTACTGAATGTATCGACAGCAACCGGTGCATCTGTCACGGTTCGCGGTCTACCACGCAAACCAGTGACGACGACCTCCTCGATATCAGCCTCTTGCGCCAGGACAACTGGCGCAGTGCCTGAAATACCAGTGGTGCTGAATATAGCCACTGCGAGCAGGTGTTTGGGATTTCTTTTGAAGTTCATATATCTCTCCTAAAACTTAATGAAGACTTACGAATTGTGGGTTCGCCTCCAGGTGTTGCAATTCCTGTACCAGAGTGGTGCTTTGGTTTGTGGTGCACACAATTACGTTACAAAAGGCTGAACACGCAGCCTCCAAGACAATTACGAATTGCTTGCTTGAAGACTGTCTCTTAATAATGTTGTAAAGAAGGGCGCAAGTTGCACTAAATTGGATCGCTTGCGCTAAAGTGGTGAATCTTCAGAAGGTAGTTTGAAGTAAAACTTTACTAGACTAAGTTTAGAGAACTAAATTTTTGAATGGTCGGATTATTATGTAACAGTAGTGTTTACATCTCATTGAAAACGCTTATCGGGTCGTAGACGGTGAAGCTTTCAAGGTCTCTGTTCTCAGTTGGGTAGTCTGGACTTCGTAACTATTTGGAGACGAGAGCTTTGTTCAGTGAGTAGGCGGCCAATCTCAATCCAGTTTCAGATTCAGGATGGGGCAGGGCCAGATTCTAGTTTAGCGCTGCAATCGCGCTGGACAATTGTGATTTTTCCCAGACGTCTATGTCCTCTCCGAATTGTTCGGCCAGTGCAATACTGATTTCTACACCTGCGACTGTCTGCAGGTGGTCGCAACGTCTTCGACGAGTATCCTGACGTCGACACCACTAGTGACTTCTGCTGTGGCCGCATCTACCCCTCGGGTACGGTTTTGCCATGGCAAGGTGGCTATTACTACGCTCGCTTAAGAGCTGACTTCTAGAAACTCAACTTCTTGAAGTCAAACAGGGCTAAGGGGTAGCGCAAGCTACCCCTTTTTTGTTGCTCGTCGATCAGATCTCACACCCGATCTGCGACTTCCATGCCAGACAAGAATCATGGTAGAAACGTCCCCAGCAATCGGGGACCAAATGCATGAGCTGGCAAAAAGAAGTTGATGAGATTCGTAAGCGTGAAGCTCTGGCCAAAGAAATGGGTGGCGAAGAGCGAATTCAGCGCCAACACGACAATGGCCGATTAACTGTACGCGAACGAATCGATGCACTCGCTGATGCGGACAGCTTTCATGAAATCGGCGCACTCGCTGGCAAAGCGGAATACGATGACAGTGGCGAGCTTAGTGACTTCACCCCTTCCAATTTCGTCTTAGGTACTGCCGATCTTAACGGCCGTCGAGTTGTTATCGGCGGCGATGACTTCACTGTACGAGGTGGAGCTGCCGACGCCAAGGTCGGCGACAAATCCGGCTACGGCGAAAAGTACGCGCTGGAAATGCGTGTACCACTGGTTCGGCTGGTGGATGGCAGCGGCGGTGGCGGCAGTGTTAAGACACTGGAGATGGTGGGATACTCCTACGTCCCCGCTCTGCATGGCTTTTCGACGACGATGGAACTCATGGGTCAGGTACCGGTCGTCTGCGCCTGCATGGGCTCGGTGGCTGGACTCGGTGCAGTGCGAGTCACTATTTCTCATTTCTCCCTGATGATCAAAGACACCAGCCAGCTGTTCGTGGCTGGCCCGCCAGTGGTAGAGCGTGGTTTCGGCAAACCGGTGGAAAAGAATGAACTCGGTGGTTCACAAATTCATGCCCATCAAAGCGGCGCCGTGGATAACGAGGTCGCAACCGAGCAGGAAGCATTTACTGTCATCAAGCAATTTCTTTCTTATTTGCCACAGAATGTGTGGCAACTGCCACCTGTTGTGGCTTGCGATGACAATGTGGAGCGTCGTGACGACTCACTGCTCTCTGTGATCCCAAGGGATCGGCGTGAGATGTATGAAATCAGAGACATTATCACCAGCGTGCTGGATCAGGATTCGTTCTTCGAAATCAATCCCGGTTATGGCAAATCTCTCGCCGTGGGTTTAGGCAGACTGAATGGTCATCCGATTGGGATTATCGCTAATGACACACAGCATCACGGAGGTGCGGTGAATGCCTCCGCGTCTGAGAAGATGATGCGCTTTGTGGATCTCTGTGACACCTTCCATCTGCCGGTAGTAAACCTGGTCGACAACCCAGGTTTCTTGATTGGCACCGAGGCAGAACAGGAAGGCACGGTCCGCCTGGGAAGCCGCGCTTTGATGGCCGTATACCAGTCCAGCATTCCCTGGGTGTCAGTTATTATCCGCCGTTGCTATGGCGTGGCGGGAGCTGGACACGGCAAAACCGATGGTTTGAATCTGCGTTACGCCTGGCCCTCAGCCGATTGGGGATCACTACCTATCGAGGGCGGCGTTCAGGCCGCGTACCGGCGAGACATCGAGGCTGCGGAAGATCCGGACGCCCGCCGCAGAGAACTGGAAGCTATGCTGGAGCAGTACCGCTCACCCCTGCGCACTGCCGAGGCGTTCGGTATCGAAGAAGTCATTGATCCCAGGGACACACGCCCCCTATTGTGCGACTGGATTGCGCTTGCTTACGCTATCCTACCTAGTCAGCTAGGCCCGAAAGCGAGAACACCACGACCTTAAGGCCTTTAACTAGGGGGCTCGTGCACTATCAAGTAAATCCATGTACTCCTTGCGGGGGTGCACTCCATTGCGTACTTCAGAACTAAGAATCTGCACAGCGTCTGTACTGGGATCATAAACCGGCCAGTCTGGCAGGCCGGGACCATTCGGATTGCCAGTAGCAGCAAAATTAAACCAGTAGTTGGCAATGGTTTCCGATAGCGCACGATCTTGATCGTCCCAGCCGATCCCAACCACATCCAGGTTATCAAAGACATAGGCTAGCTCACCGGAATGGTAAGCGCCCAGTGTGCGCTGGCCGCCATCATTATTCAGGTCAGGCTGAGCGGGCACATAAAGTCGAAACACTGGCGCTGGCCTTTCGAAATAGTATACGTGAGCCGACTCGTCGTTTTTGGTGACTGCCCGCGCCCAATCTCTTGCTGTGCGCAGAAATCCACTGTCTCCGACTATAGTCTTGCGTGCAGACAAAGGGTCGGCAGCAATCAAGTCAGCATAGCTTGCTTTAACCTCATCAGCTCTGTCGCCAAAAAGGCGAACTAAAACCTGTTCCAATTCTGCTTCACTTATTTCCGGGCTGTTGGCCTGCAAACCAAAGTATTCATCAGCAAGCGCGCCCATCATGACGTTAACGCGGTTAAATCGGCCGCTTTCAAACAACGCGTTTGGAGATTCTGGTAATACCCAGCCATCCACTATCGGACCATTCGGGTTACCTTGAGTACTTACCGTGGAGACGATTTGTTGCGGTGACAGTTCACGCATCTCTGCTGCGGTATCGGGGTTATCGCCACTTATCCCCATACTGCTAATAAAGCGTGCACCCCGATAATGGCCACCATCATTACCCTCCAAACCTCTTTGCAAGCCCATGCAACCGCCGCTTGGTGATTGGCCAATTACGCCGTGCATCAGGCCTGCTGCCTGGGGTGAAGCCATCAACAGGCAAACGTCCTCTCCACCGGCTGACTGACCGAAAATCGTCACTCGCTCTGGATCCCCTCCAAATCCCTCGATGTTCTGCTGAACCCAGCGCAGGGTTTCAATCTGATCCATTAAGCCGTAGTTCCCTGAAGCCTGGTGCTCAGATTCATTAGTCAAAGCCGGATGAGAGAGAAAGCCAAAGGGTCCAAGGCGGTAATTCGCAGTGACGACTACGGCGCCACGATTTGCCAGGTTAGACCCATCAAAGATCAAGGCACCACCATGCCCGGCGGTATTGCCACCACCATGAAACCAGACCATAACCGGAAGGCGTTCGGTAGAATCCTGCGCAGCGGTGAAGACATTCAAATACAAACAATCCTCTGAGCGATTTAAATTGCCCCTGGCGTAAACACTATTGTTGTCGTTGCGCGCTTGCCAACAGGCAGGACCTGCCCTATCCGCCTGACGTGCACCGGCAAAGGAAATTGGCTCAGCAGGAGGTTTCCAGCGTAGATCTCGAACTGGAGGAGCTGCGTAGGCGATACCTTTGAACACAGTAACCCCATCAGCGTATTGAGAATCGTGCCCTATATAAGTTCCTGCCGTGGTATTAACGCGTTCAACGGTGTCCGCCAGGCTGTAGGAAATTCCACATACTGTGAATACAAATACGATCGCTCTGAGTTTAAACATTGATACTCTCTTTTAGTTTTCTTTTAGCTCTCTTTTAACTTTCTTATTACTTTGCAATGGGTTCATTGCCAGTGTTTTCCCGGTTCTCTAATCGGGCAGCGGCTCCAGCCTCAACAAAGCACCTTCAGCTTCATCCACCAGAACATAAAGGTAGCCATCTGGCCCTTGTTTCACCGCTGTAATTCGTGACGCTAACTCGCGCAAGAGACTCTCCCGCCGTATTTCCTCACCACGACTGTTAAATTCAATCCTTTCTAAATGACCCGACCCGGGTATCCTCCCTTCCAGCATGGAACCCACAAAGAGATTGCCCTGCCAGTCAGGAAACTTGTCACCACTATAAAAAGTCATACCCGAAGGCGCGATAGAAGGCCACCAGATTATTTCTGGGCTGATAAAGTCAGCCTGTTGTTGTAATTCACTCACCCAGTCGCCGCGGTATTGCCGGCTGTAAGAAACCAAGGGCCAACCGTAGTTGCCGCCTGCTTGAATGATGTTAACTTCGTCGCCGCCCTGGGGGCCGTTCTCCGCCGCCCACAGTTCACCAGTCTCCGGATGAAAATCCAGTCCGATCTGATTACGGTGACCGACGCTGTAAACTTCCGGCAGATACTCACCTGAGTTCACAAAGGGGTTATCCGCGGCAGGCGAACCATCATCGTTAAGTCGTAGCATTTTGCCGTAGTGCACAGCAGGGTCTTGGGCATAATCTCCGTAGCCCATATAGACATAGGCACCGCCCACACTCATCATCAGTTGCCCATCCGGGGTGAACATCAATTTCGATGCAGCAATACCTCGATCCAGACCCTTCGCCGTGAAAATCTCCTCCACATTTACCAGCCGGTCTTCCTGCAAGCGCGCTCGCACCAGAGCCACGGTTTGTTCCGGCTCGTTATCGACGACTATCGGTTTGGTGTAAGTAAAGTAAATCAGGTTGTCGTCATCGGGATGCACCACTACCGAAATCAGCCCAGCACGGAAGACTTCCGAATACACGTCCGGCACGCCACTTATGTCTGACGGCTGCAAGGCACCACCGCGTAGCAGACGAAGTTTACCGGTGTAGCGTTCGGTAATGATGATGTCTCCATTATCTCGAAAGGCAAAATCGAATGGATTGGCCAATCCATTTGCCACAGGCACCACCCGCAACTGCGGATACTCAAGGCTTCGCAGCGTAATTGGCTCTACTGGAATTTGCGGATCAGGACTGGTGGCCCCCTGTGCTAACGCTGAACTGCTGGCGCCATATAAGCTCATGCTTAACAGCAATGCACTGACAAGTTTGATGGCTTCTCTCATGTCTTTCGTCATGCCCCTCATCGGAAAAACCTAATGATTGTGATCCGGACCGTAGACAGTGGCCACTGAGTCGTAGTGCATCTGCAATATGTCACGGCCGAAATCACCAGTGAAATCGCGCCACACCAGATGGATATGGTTGGCATCGTTCTGTACATTGTCATATTCAATCAGGAAGCCCGGGCCCTGCACACGATAGTAATGAGGCGCGCCCCGCTCTGTTGAACCTATCCAGGTGAAGCGCACCGCATCAAGACCCTGCTCCCGAATGGCGGCCATGCGTGCTGCAAAGATTGCCGCTGGTTGCACGGAAGCCACTTCTTCAATCACCCGCATTAGATTCAGCCTCTGGCTTGAGTCAAGCTGGCTGTAAGCAATCCCACTGTCTTCGAGCGGAGAAACTTCTTTGCTCGCACTGGTAATAATGTCACGTGGCACCTCTGCTTCTATTACCGCCATAGCCCGCTGTTCTCTATCGAGAGAATCGACAAGGGAGCGCGCCAAATCTTCTTCTGCCGCGAGCACACGGGTACCAATACGGGAAGTGGAACGGACTTCAGCCGGGTTGGTGCCAAAAAATTGCGGCGAGCTGGCAATACCTAAACCCCGCACGAAGGTCCAGTTGAACGCAAGATGATGGCCCTCATAACGGAGCGCCCAATTGCTGTCCATATCGGGTTCACCAAAGATAGTGATGTAATAAAGATCGGGGTCACGCTCAAATCGACCATTTACTTCAATTTCTGCCAACACGTTTTCCAGGTCTCGCACGGCTTCTGCCTGTGCAAACCCGGAAGCACTGAAAAACGTCTGCAACAGGTTTGCCGCTGCCTCAAGTTGATCATCGCTCATATTGCGCAGCACCACCCCGTTGCGATCACGGGGAATGAAATGCCAGTTCAGCCGTTCTTCATCATCAAAGGCGTAGAGGCCTTGATTGGCCTGGAAACGGGTTAGGGTATCAATGAAATCATTTGCTGCATTAACCATGCGTTGACTAAGCTCAATGCGCGCATCTTGTGCTATCGCAGGCAAACAGAATCCAACACTGACAAACAGAGCGAATGTGATGCGGCGAATCCAGTGCTTGTGAGTAGACATGGGAATACCTCTGCTGTTCTAGCTTCTATTGAGGAGTTGACCCGAGCATAAACCCGGCGTATCACCAGGTCCAGCCAGAGTCGCACCGACACATTGTCAGCGAGACTGATTTTTGCGATAAAGGGCGTCTTTTTGAATCTAAGCAGCAGGAAAACCGCAGCATGAAGGCAGTCAGAGTAAAGGAATTCGGGGGTCCGGAGGTGATGACCTATGAGGACACCGACTCCCCGAACCTGGAAGCGGACCAGGTACTGGTAAAGGTAGAGTCCGCCGGCATCAACTATATCGACACCTATCCACGCAGCGGTCTGTACCAGATCCCTCTTCCCGCGACCCTGGGCCTGGAAGCCGCTGGCGTGGTTGCAGCAATTGGCGACGGGGTTAGCCTTTTCAAGGTCGGTGATCGAGTGGCTTACACCAATGTCGCAGGTGCGTACGCTGACTACGCTGCGGTTCCAGAAGACAAACTCGTCAACTTACCTGACTCCTGCTCATTCGATCAGGGTGCCGCCGCTATGTTACAAGGCTGCACAGCACACTATCTTTGCCAGTCCACTTATCCTGTTAAACAGGGCGATCGCTGTCTGATTCATGCTGCTGCCGGAGGTGTTGGCCTGTTGCTGACGCAAATGGTGAAAATGCTGGGCGGATTTGTCATCGGCACAGTTTCTACTGAAGAAAAAGCGGAACTGGCGCGTCAGGCTGGCGCCGATGAAGTCGTCCTGTACAGTGAACAGGATTTTGAAACGGAAGTTAAACGCATTACCGATGGCGCTGGCGTCAATGTTGCTTATGACTCAGTGGGCAAGAGCACTTTCGAAAAGAGCATCAATTGCCTGTCGCGATTTGGTTACATGGTGTTGTACGGAAATGCCGGCGGCCCGGTAACCGAGTTTAATCCAGCAACCCTGGGCCCAAAAGGCTCACTGTTTCTAACCCGCCCAACACTGTTCGATTATCTCGCCACCCGAGAAGATCTGGATTGGCGCAGCGGCGATGTCTTTAAGTGGATAGGCGAAGGCAAACTGGACCTGCGTCTTGAACACTTCTACCCCCTTGCAGAAGTACAGGAGGCACATAGGGCATTGGAAGGGCGCAAGACAACCGGCAAAATTATTCTCAAACCATAAACTGTTCTAACCAATATCGAGTAACAATCATGAAATTAAAAAACACATCCCTGCTGTTATTAGCAACACTGTTTGCTTCAGTTATCCAGGCACAAAGCATTGATCTTGGCCGTGGCGAACTACCTGTAACCGTTCCCGAATCTTATGATGGATCCGAACCCACACCACTAATAGTATTGCTGCACGGTTATACTTCCAGCGGCCAGAGGCAGGATTCCTACTTTCGTGTGAGCAACCTGGCCGACGACTATGGTTTCTTTTTAGTGGCACCTGATGGCACTCGAGAGCCCGGTGGTGATCAAAATCGATTCTGGAACGCGTCTGACGCCTGCTGCAACTTTTACGGCACCGAGGTGGATGACAGTGGCTACCTAAGTTCCATCATTGATGAAATGAAGGATCGTTATAATGTAGATGACAATCGCGTTTATTTGATTGGTCATTCTAATGGTGGGTTCATGTCCTTCCGCATGGCTTATGAACATTCCGAAACCATCGCGGCAATTGCCTCGCTGGCTGGTGCCAACCATATGGAAGAACGCGACGCACCTGCCTCACCGGTGCACATTCTGCAGATTCACGGTACCAACGACGAAACCATCGCATTTCAGGGTGGTGATATTCAGGACAATCGCTATCCAGGCGCACTGGCATCGGTACGTCGCTGGGCCAGCTACAACGGTTGCAATCAGCAACGGGCTGTAGGCCGTGAACTTAGGGACCTGGAAGCCAGCCTGCCCGGCCATGAGTCAGGAGTCCTGAAGTACGAGATCGGTTGCAAACCAGGTGGTTCCGCAGAATTGTGGACCATTTCCGCAGGCACTCATGTCCCTGTGCTGTCGGACAGCTTTGCCGCACAAATAGTTGAGTGGCTTTATGCTCATCCGAAAGCAGAAGCGTCTTTCGCGGATTAAGCTATGACCATCCAGTGCAGCATAGAACACTATGCTGCACTTAAAATCTTTTCGGATTCTGACCAAAACTCTTCCACCAGGTCATCACGCTGGGCATCCGGTGAAGGTGGCTTGATCGTATTTCCATCCAGATAGTTAAATCCCAATCCCTGCCACTTCTCATCTTGAATCAATGACAAAAGATGCGCTGCTGAAACATCGGACAGCCGCATGTTGTCGATGAAAGGCGTAAGTAGTCTGCCAACTCCCTGAAATATCAGTTTAAGCAAGCCTGGTAACTCTCTTGCTAGCTCAGTGTCCACCATCAATCCGGGATCAACGGCGAATACATCAATCGACTTGCCCTTTCTGTTTAACCATCCCTGCAGCCCTCGAGCTTGCAGCACGTTACCCAGTTTTGATGTGGAGTAACGCCGGCGCCCTTCGAAGTCTGAACGCTCACCTTCAGCATTAAGATAAGCAAGCTCACGGGTGCCCAGCCATTTAGGAACAGGGATACCTGTGCGCCGAGCGAGTTTGTGATCAGGCTCATGGACTCCGCTGCTCAAGATCACGATTCGGCTATTCTCCCTCAGGTTGTCGGCAATCTCGCGCAGGAGCAGTTGGTGAGATAACACATTCACTCCGAATGTCATCTCGAATCCCTGTTTGGTCTTCAGGTTCTGTTCCGTTGTAATACCTGCGTTCGCAATGATTCCCCCTAACTCGGTCTCACCCAGA
>JAKSCP010000048.1 GCA_022360535.1 Pseudomonadales bacterium
AACAAACCCGTAACTATCGCCGGCGTCACTCCCATCAACATAGAAAAACAGTTGCCAATTCCATTGCCTAAAATCGATGCGGAGACGCAATCTTTCACCGAGCGCGCGTAGCGGGATAGATCTGGCATCAAGACTACCCCAACAATCAGACTGCCGATGACCGTCGATACAGCTGTGAAAAAGTAGTCTGGGTTCGAGGCTTCAGTTTGTACGACTGCTTCCCAACTACTGTCGGCAAGGGAGAGATTGGTGACATACAACAGGAAAAGAATGAGAACCGGAACCGCAAACAATGCGAGCCTGTCAATTGCTTTGAAACCGAAGATGGTCGTGATGATTATTAGTGCGCTCGATACCAATGTGAGTAGCCATGTAGGCGGCGAGCTTCCTAAAAATTCATTGAACGCTATTGCTAACGTTTCACCGAAAAATCCCGCGGTAACAGCAAACCAACCGAGCAAGCTCAGGCCAAGCAAAGCATTGACGAAATCCGACCCCCGGCGTCCAAACACGAATTCGATGATGAGATAACTACTGAGACGGGTTTCTGCTCCAACAATAGCAGCCGGAATAGACATCATCGCTAACACCAGGCTGGCCACCAACACCGCTTGGGCTGTACCCATAAAGCCAAGCTGCTCTGCCGTAAAGGCGCCGGTATACAATGTTGGGAGTGTCAGACAGATTCCGAAAACCACAACTCCGACAGACCACCCGGAAACGGTTTCTTCTTCTCGAACAGCGGTCCGCGCGCTCTCGTCGAAATAGTCAGTAAAATTACTCACGCGTTATTCTTATTGTTTGCAAAAGTAGGGGAGCCGTTAGGCAACGAATCTGTCTCTGCCTGCTGTCTTGGCGGAGTACAACTTCACATCGGCCTGACGCACAAGCTCATCGAACTCGATGTCAGGGGAGTGCATGGCCAGCCCGCCACTGACTGTGACATCAGTTTCTTCACGGATGGTTTTGGCAATACGTTCCATGAGAATCTTGGCAGCTTCGACATTGGTTGATGGAAGCACCAGCAAGAATTCTTCTCCTCCGTAGCGCACTACCAGGTCCTGGTCTCGCGAACATTCTTTCAAGATATTCGACACCTGCACTAACACTTCGTCACCTGCGTTGTGACCATGGGTATCGTTGTATTGTTTAAAGTAGTCGATGTCCAACAAGATGATGCTGAATGGATCGTTACGACGCAGCGATGCTGGAATAAGATTTTCCATGTGTAAGGTTAAGCGTCTGCGATTCGACAAATTCGTGAGTGGATCAGTCAGTGATTGAGATTTGTTTTCAATCTTCAGCGCAATATTTTCTAACAAAACCCGGTTCTGTCGGGGAATTAAGCGGATCAGGAGTATGTAAGAAATGACCAACGTTATACTCATTGTGTTGGCGACTACACCGTCGAGGAAAAACATGCGAGCAATGAGTGGCAGTATCGCAACGTGCAAGAACAACAGTATGGCTGGAAGTGAAGTACTGTAAGTGAGAATGCCTCCCGCGATGAGTGCAAGCGATACCGAGCTATAAAACATCAAACTAACCAGGATGTTCTCGCCATAGGGCATAAAAATAGCCGCAGCAAATACTACGAAGGGTGGAATGCTTGCCAGAAAAAAATAGTTTTCCCATGGAGTTGCGGTGACCTTGTCTATCTCTCCAGTATCTACTTTTCGATTGAAGCGATTGGACATGATTACCCGGGGCAGGTAGGCGGCCATCAACGCGATAAACCAGATAGTTGCATACATTGGTTCTGACATGGCAGCAATAAAGTAGGCCATACACAATGCAGCAGCAGCCATCCCCAGATAGCCAGTGCCTGTATTGCTGTACAAGATGCAGATCCGCTCGAAATCGAAATCGAGTTTATCGTCGCCATCTTTTAGGTTTGGAGCCTTAGCCATGGGCAAGCAAAGTCCTTACGGAAACCGGAAGTACAGGCGCCGCGTGAGGAGTATCAAACAGAGTAGACATCGAGATACTTCTAATTCTTATGCTTGGTCCAGCTTACCAAAAACCGGCCTGTCCGCGAACTGAAAATTATTGACACTAAACCCACTCTAAGCCCTAGAGTGACTGGGTATGGACACCTCAATGGCATATTTCAGTATTAGTTTCGTTCTAGGGCTTATCTTCGTAGCCCCTTACCTGGCGTGGGTACATCGGCTCAGCTTGCGAGATGCCAACAAGGCGCTTGGTTTCGGGCTGTTTATTGCAGCAGTCATCTATATTGGCTTTGCCTGGTTCAATGGGAACGGCAATTGGCTCGTCGTCGAGCTTATTGGCGTGGCTGTCTACGGATTGGCAGTATGGTTGGCACTACGCTATTCAATCCTGTGGCTGGCTGCGGGATGGGTATTTCATCCCGTGTGGGATGTCTGCGTGCATTGGTTGGGTCCAGGAACTCACATCGTTCCTGCCTGGTACGCTATTGCCTGTTTGTCCTTTGACCTGGCGGTTGCCATTTTTATTGTCGTTAAATGGCAGGGAGCGCGTGTTATGAAGACAGCTGGCTAGTCGGTTGCTTTAGAAGCGGTGAAATAGATTGAACTGCAATTGGCCCTTGCCCAGGTTGTCCGTTTCCTGATGCATGTAACCAAACTGCAAACGAACGTTATCGGTCACGCTGTAACCAAGAGCAACATAAGTACGATTACGATCAAAGTAGTCTACCCGTCGGTTGTCTCCGATACTTTGTTCTAAGTTTAGGAACAACTCATTGTAGAGTGACAGGTAGAAGGCACCCTCGCCCAGGCTATCTTGATTGAAGGGGTAGTTCATCGCGACAAAGTAACGAGCGCGATTACGAAAATCCTGTCCTTCTACATCCCGTTGTTCCAGGCGGAATCTGTGAGTAAGAAAGATGCGGGATCCCAAGCGTTGAGGGATAAGCGCTTCCTGGTAAATTCGGTGTTCGCGAGTTGTTATGCCGCTGGGACCAAAAGTTCCTGTTTCTATGTTCGCGTAGCCAAGCGTATAGGTGTTGTTGGAACCTTCTGGTGTCCAGGTAAACCCACCGCGAATAAGCAGTTGCTCAAGATCGCCACCCGGTACATCCCAGTTACGATGTTGAATGTCACCCTGAAAACCGAAGTTGCTGTTTTCCAGACGTGTATTCCAGAAATACATGTACCAGGCACCAAGCTGATCTTCGTCGATTTGTGCATAGGCTTGATGTGAGAGGCTGATAAACAGAACTGGAATAAACAGAGCTGGAATCGAGAGACGAGAAAGTAGACTCGCGCGCATTAGAATTTTCCCCAAGCGAAAAACGGGCGAAAGTTTACAGAACTCTGTGATTAATTCTGATTCAAAAAAAGATATTTCGATATAGATAAAAACTATCATTAAGTAAAGCAAATTCTACCGATTTGTCAGCACCGCATTGCTTGCAGGTTGACAGCTACCGACAGCCACCGGCAGTCACTTGTGTGCTCTGAGCAGAGGGGGTGGTAGTATTTCCAGAAGCAAGTCTGTACCCATCACAAACGAGCGGACTCCATGAAGCTATCCCTGCTGGTACCATTTTCTTTGATTGCCTGCCTGTTTGTTGCTTGTGGTTCTCCGCAGGAAGAATCCATCGTTGAGACACCTGCCGTGGACCCGATGGCAGAAGAGTCCTTCTTTATGCGTAACGAAGAAATCCTCGAAGCAATCCTCGCTCGCTTAGAACGAGAGAATATCGAGCACTGGCTAAAAGAAGATGGATCGGTAGGTTTCTATGCACGGGACACAGAAACAGTCGATGCAATCGCCAATGCGGAGATAGGGAACTGGGTAACGTTGCAGTAGTTAGGAGAGTTAAGAGAGTAAGAGAGCTAAGAGAGTTAGGAAAGTTAGCAAAGTTTGGAGAGTTACGAGGTAAGGTTGTAATGGATTCACAGAAATTTTGGGACGACACAGCAGAGAGATATGCCAAGTCGCCGATGCGTGACGAGCAAATCCACCAGGAGAAACTGAGTAAAACGCAGGAGCACTTGGATGCTGATTCCGTCGTCCTGGAATTAGGTTGCGGCACAGGAACCACCGCCTTGCATCATGCGCCCCTCGTTAAGCAGATTGTCGCCACCGACATCTCCAATAACATGTTAGACATCGCACGCAAGAAAGCGCTGGAAGCTGGTATCGAGAATGTGGAGTTTAAGCAAGCAACAGCTGAGGACTTGACTGACGAACCAGCGAGTTATGATGCCATTCTGGCACTAAATCTCATTCACTTGCTTGATGATCCTGTAGCCTGTATTCGCAAAGCTTACGACTTACTGAAACCAGGTGGTGTGTTTGTGACCAGTACTGTGTGCCTTGGCGACACTCTTTTTAGTTTCTGGCGTATTCTGATCCCAACCATGCAGTTATTAGGCAGGGCGCCTTCGGTCCAATACATGAAGCGTGCAAACCTGGATCAAGAACTGGCGAACGCAGGATTTCAGGAAGTCTTTGCGCGGCCTGCTGCCAAAGGCGAAGCGGCCTTTATCGTTTCACGGAAGCCGAGCTAACTGTATTGAGCCGGGCTTTGCTCAAGGGCCAAGCCCGACTCCATAGACAATTACTGAATAGAAATTTCGCGACGTTCAGGCCGGCGCCATCGAATAGGTGGAGCAGGTTCAGGTTTTAATTCCACTGCTTCGGTCTCGAGTAATCTCAGTGCTTCCGATATGGCTGCTTCTAACTGCGGATCGCCACCCGCGATAACTTGCTCTGGCACTTGTTCAACCCAGATATCAGGCGCGATGCCTTCATCTTCCACAGCCCAATTCCCATCCAGATCGAAGAATCCACCGCGGGGTGCAACATAACGTCCACCGTCAATTAAAGGTGGTGTATCCCAGGTGCCTACCAGGCCGCCCCAGGTTCGAGTACCAACCAGAGGGCCCACTTCTTGAAGCCGAAACAGGTAGGGCATCAAGTCTCCGCCGGAACCAGCACGTTCGTTGATGATCATAACCTTTGGTCCAAATATTCCGGCCATAGGCTGTGTCCATGGACGACGATCTCCCACTGGCGAGTTGAAGTAACCGCGAAGCTCACGATCCATTAGATCAACAATATAGTCAGCGGCCGAACCACCACCATTGTTCCTTTCGTCGATCACCGCGCCGCGTTTATGTTGCTGGGCAAAGTACATGCGATTGAAATTGTCGTAACCACCCTGGGCAGTATTGGGCAACCACACGTAAGCAAGCTGACCATCTGACATCTCATCGACGATGCGACGATTGTTTTCAACCCACGCCCAGGTCCGCAACTGCCCATCACTAGTAATGGGTTCGACCACGACCTCACGTGCGTTTTGACGAGAGGGCGAATCGTTCACCAGGAGTTGTACTTGTTGTCCGGCAGTGCCTTCAAATAACTCATAGGGATTGTCTACCTCACTGACATCGACACCGTTTACGGCGACCAGAAAATCTCCTTCAGCAACATCCAGGCCGGGTATCGCCAGTGGCGCCGTCAGCCCTGGATTCCAATCTTCGCCGGTAAGAATGCGATCAATACGTACCCCATCTTGGTCCGAGATCAAATCAGCTCCCAACAAGCCCACCGGCACGTTATCCAGCTCAGGATAGTCGCGACCGCGTACATAGGAATGGCCAACGGCGATCTCACCGCTCACGATATCCATTAGATAGTTGAGGTCAGAGCGGTGACTCACATGCTCAAGCCAGGGTGAATACCAGGACCAGATCTGATCCCAGGGAGCGCCGTGCTGGTTGTCTACGTACAGAAAGTCTCGCATGTAGCGCCAACTTTCTTTTAACAGTTGTGCCCATTCGTCCCTGGGATCCAATTGCACTCTCAATCCAGACACATCGAGATTACTTTGATCGCCATCTCTCGGTGGTCGATCAGTGTTAAGTACTTGCCAGTTGCTACCCGAACGAATCAGCATTTTCTTCCTGTCAAATGATGCAGTGGCAAAATTCACACTGCCAAATTCTTCGGCTTCTTGATCATCAATACTGAATTTTTTCAAAGTCGCTTGAGGTGGTCCGGCAACACCAACATCGGGTTGAGTCTGTAACACGAAAACAGAACCGGCTGGCGCAGGTAAAAGACCTTGGTACTGAGTAACTGGCAAAGAGGTAGCGACTATCCGATCCATGAATCCGGCTACATCAACATCAATGGGATCGAGTACACGAGGGTTTGAGGATTCACCTGATTCCTCTTCGCTATCAGATTCTTCATCGCCGTTTTCTTCATTGACTGCAGGTTCGTCTCCCAGTTTAGGAAGTAAGGGCGACTTACCTTCTTCGGATAACAAACCCAGATAAAGTGCATATTTGATCGGGCGGTCATAACTCGTCATATCCAACCAGCCGACATTCAACCCAAGATTGGTGGATGCGAGAAACCAGAGATATTCGCCTCCAGCATCCCAGACTGGAGTGATCGCGTCCGCCATTCCATCTGTTATCTGGTGAGTTTCATCCGTGTCCACGTTGTAGACGAATATGGCACGATGTGAATTATCGAGTCTGCGTGCATAGGCAATCCATTTACCATCAGGAGACCAGGCAGGTTGCAGAGAGCGCTCAGGATGAGCAAAGCGTTCCGTGTCCACATGAGAGAGTTCACCGCTGCTCGTATCCACTACCAACAAACGCATGTCGGTGTCGGTAAACGCAATATGTCCGTCGCCTGGTGACCAGGTTGGCTGAAAGAAAAAAGTGGGTTCAGGAATATCGATTATTCGTCTTTCACCAAGCCCAGTCTGATCGGTAATCACTAATTGGTACTCGCCAGACTCATCAGAGAAGTAAGCAATCTGTTGCCCATCAGTAGACCAGCCAGGGTAACGTTCGGCTGCACCTGAGTTGCTTGTCAGATTTCTCCAGCTACCATCTTCAACCGGCACAGTGAGAATTTCGCCACGATGTTCAAACAGTGCCCGCTGACCAGTGGGCGACAATGTGGCGTTCTGTAATCCTGTCGCAGGTACATCTTCCCATCGCCTACGCGCAAAATTCAGATCGCCTTCAGCATAGATTTCTAATTGCCTGCGAGTGCCGGATGCAGGATCGAGTTCATGCAGGTAACCCCCTTGCTCATACACGATCACGCCGTCGCCACCATCCAGGTCTTTAACGTCGAACTGCCAGTGAAAAGTGAGTTGTTCGTTGGCACCGGTTTCCGGATCGAAGCGCCAGATATTGCTGGCCCAATCGGCTTCCGACAAATAGTAAACCTGACCATCCAACCACACGGGTGACATATGCCGCTCACGACCTTGCGGCGTGAGTGTCTGCTCATAGGTTTCCAAATCCACAATGGAAATAGGTCTGGCGTGACCTCCCCGATGATTGCGCCACTCCGGATCCCAAAAACCGATTTCCTGGTAGGCCATGTAGCGCCCATCTTCCGACATCTCTCCGTCGTAGGCCTGGGGGATAGCGGTGGCTTCCGGCAATCCGCCATCGAGAGGCACTGTATAAAACGTCCAGACTTTCGTTGGTTCAGTTTTTCGAGTGGAGCGAAACAGAATGGAGTCTCCATTCGGTGTCCAGCCCATCACCACATCGGCGCCTGGATGCCAGGTAAGCCGCGTTGGTTCTCCTCCATTTGTGGAAACCACATAGACATCCTGATTGCCATGGTATTCGCCGGTGAATGCGACCAGCGATCCATCCGGAGAAAACTTAGGGTCAGTTTCACCTCCTTCTGCTGTAGTCAGCCGCCTGGCGCTGCCACCTTCTCTTCCCACCACCCAAACATCGTTGGCATGAACGAACGCGATGCTATCGGTCGTTACGGTAGGTTGGCGCAATAGCTGGGTGCCATTTGCCATGGTCCAACCGCTGAGGCTTGCAACCAGGAGTAAAGACAATAGAGAGAAGATTTTTAAGAGGCGCGACCGAGTCGCCAACGGTGCATTTTGCATGGCCTGTCTCCACAGAATTTGAAGGCTCTTAATCGAATCAAACACTAATGCGGTAGGGTTAGAAAGGCAACATCATTACTGCAATCTGGATGTCCATATCAGCTACATGCGATATAGTCGTGTCTGCAAGTAAGAAGAAAGAAATTTGTCAGAGGTTGATTTGAGTAAAGACAGAATAGTGCTAATTACGGGTAGCAGCCGTGGTATAGGCGCTGCTTCAGCGAGGCTCTTCGCCGCTAACGGATGGGGAGTATGCATCAACTACATCAACAATGCCGCGGCAGCAGAAGCAGTCGCGAAAGATGTAAGAGCTTACGATGTACCTTGTACTACAGTTCAAGGTGATGTCTCGAAAGAAGATGATGTGCTTCGCGTGTTCGAAACGGTGGATAGCGAGCTTGGCACACTGTCATCGTTAGTTAATAACGCGGGTATTCTACTGCCTCAGAGCCGGCTCTCAGGTATTAATGCCGAACGTCTGAACAAATTGCTCATAACAAATGTCACCAGTTGTTTTATCTGCAGTCGGGAAGCGGTAAAAAGGATGTCTACAAATGAAGGCGGCAAGGGGGGCACTATTGTTAATGTCTCATCCATTGCCGCGACTCTGGGCGCTCCCAACGAATACACTGACTATGCCGCGACTAAAGGTGCGATGGACACCTTCACCCGCGGGCTCGCCTTGGAAGTTGCTGGTGAAGGTATTCGGGTGAATGCAGTTAGGCCAGGCATCATTGATACTGACATTCATGCCGACGGTGGGGAGCCGGGCAGAGTACAAAGACTCGGTCCAATGGTGCCGATGCAACGAGGTGGTACTGCAGAAGAAATTGCCGAAGCAATTTATTGGCTGGCTTCAGAAAAATCGTCCTATGCGACTGGCACATTTATCGATCTCGCCGGTGGACGTTAGATCACCTCACCGTCGCTAGATGAAACCCTTCATCTAACCAACCACACACGCCACCAATCATTTTCTTCACTGGTCGAT
>JAKSCP010000047.1 GCA_022360535.1 Pseudomonadales bacterium
CTCCATATCTGTGTGTGCAACACAATCGGAGAAGCAACACTGTATAGAAGCAGATCAGGTCATCGTCACTGTGCCTTTGACTGTCTTGTCCAATATCGAGTTCTCACCGGGACTATCCGCTCCAAAACAAAATGCGATTGCGAACTGTCAGTATGCATCGGTCACGAGGGGTTTTGCCGAAGTGTCAGAACGCTTTTGGGAAGCCGCAGATGTCAGTGGTTTCGCGGTAACTGATCATCCGTTTGAGATGTTTAATTCCAGCTTCGCGCAACATTCTGATAGTGGTTTGTTGATCGGGTACTTTCACGAACAATTGGCCCGAGAAATTGATAGAAATCTTTCTTCCGGCGGTGAAGAGTTCGGGCTCTCCCTGATGGCGGAAGTATTTCCAGAGCTAAACCAATTCGTCACTGGATCAGCTGTTTATTCCTGGGATGCTGACCCATGGGCGCGAGGTGCCGTAGCTCTGTGGCATCCTGGAGATTTCAAGACAATTTATCCCGCGCTTGCCACAGCGGAAGGGCGATTGCACTTTGCAGGCGAGCATACATCGCCGTGGCATTCCTGGATTCAAGGGGCTATCCACTCCGGTATCAGGGCGGCGATGGAAGTGAATGAGGCAGCAGATCAATCGGGAAGCGCTGGTTGAGGGTAGCAGCACTGGATTGTTCGTAATTCAGATCAATGCGATTTGCTATCACGAGGAATGCATTCGGGATTAGTGCTTTGAAAAGGAGCGGCACCCACTGTTAAACCGAATTGTGCACAGAGCGTTGTAATCCTAAGTTGTGTAGTTGTATAGAAGCACAACCATGTGGCAAATGAAGAAGTAATTAGAAAGAGGGCTCCGACATGATTCGCAAATGCACGGTACTGTGGTGGTCAGTACTGATATTCGCTTCGGGTATGACTTCAGCGGCTATCATTGAGGATTTTCCAGACGCAATAGTGTGTTCCGTGAAGGACCCCACTGGATTTTTGCCCTGGGAAGAGTTGGTTTTCTACGTCAGTGCCCATACCAGGGATGGCGAAACGCTTTATAAAACTCTCACTTCCGATCCGGTGGTGATAATCGTCGATGGTGAAGGAGTCCTGCGGGCGTCGAATCTGGCGGATTGCGACGGGCGAAGAGTAGAAGATTTGCTGGAGGCAGGGAGGGCGTTTTTTCTTACGGCGAATCGATTGAATGAAGACTAACTAAGCGGCAGAATCAGAGGCTTATAAATCATTGCATCTGTTATTCATGGGCTCCTTCAAAAAACCGCTTATTGCCTTACTGCTTCTGCTTTTATTCATTGGTCTGGGAGTATGGCAGAGACATCTGCTGGTTTTTTCTCCGTGGAGTAGTGGTGAAACGCCGCCATTACTGGCCATGCCGACTGACGTCAGCCCCGATAGCTACTGGTATGACGATTACTTTCTGGTGGAACCGATTGATAGCGCTACCTTTGCCATCGCCGAGCCGCGCTATGCCCAACTCAACTATAGCTATCTGATTATCGGCACTGACAAAGCTATCTTGTTTGATGCAGGGCCAGGTGTGCGTGATATTCGCATGGTGACACGCTCACTGACCGACTTGCCCATTACCTTTATTCCTTCGCATTTCCATTTCGATCACATAGGCAACGAAGTGACGTTTGAAAATGTGGCAGTTGTGGACTTGCCTTATCTACGGGATCGCGCAGACGGCAATGTGTTGACGCTGACCTGGCAGGAACACCTGGGGAGCGGAGAGGGTTTTGATTTGCCCATGCTGGAAATAGATGAATGGCTGGAGCCGGATAGTCTGATCGAGTTGGGCGAACGCCAGTTGCAGGTTCTCTATACGCCAGGGCATACAACCGATTCTGTTTCGTTGTTGGATTTAAACACCGGTGCGATCTTCTCCGGGGATTTCTTGTATCCAGGGAATCTCTATGCGTTTCTGCCAACCAGTCATATGGGTGAGTATTTGGCTGGAGCCGAAACAGTGCTAGCTGTGGTGGAACCGGACGCTGCTCTGTATGGGGCTCACCGCGGACCCGAACCTGTAATTCCCCAGTTGGGTAAGCAGGATGTTGAAGACCTGCAAGCAGCACTTTTGCGCATTAAGCAGAGGGAGGTAAACGGGATTGGCACTTTTCCAGTGTCTTATCCAGTGAACTCCCGCTTGAATATACTGGCTGAGCCCAGATGGTTGCAGAGTTGGTGAGTCAAATATCAATTCGCGGCTGAGATATTACTCATATTGGTAATGTACTTCTCGACGACTTCTTCGAGAATGTACAGTGGCATGGCGCCATGACCGATGATCGCGGTGTGAAAATCCTTGATATCGTACAAATCCCCCAGTGCACTTTCAGCCTGGTCTCTTAACTCCAGAACCTTCAGCATGCCGGTTGTGCGTTGTCCATTGCTGGACAGAACAGGGATGCTAATCGATACATCAGGATTAACCGCTTGTGACTGTCGGAAGTCCAAGCGCCAGTAGAGTGCCGATGCTTTTCAACAAGCACAGTGACGCGGCGGCAATGATATGTCTAGTTGTTATCAGTCGCGGGAAAGC
>JAKSCP010000046.1 GCA_022360535.1 Pseudomonadales bacterium
AATCTTGGTTCACTCTATTTCGAAGGCTCTGGCGTCGATCAAAGCACCGACCAGGGAATAGCCTGGTTTAGCGCCGCCGCGCGTGGGGGGCATGCTAATTCCGCGTTTGCCCTGGCCAATATGTACAGCGATGGCGATCCAGTCTCCCGAGATTTAGCACTTTCTCACGCCTGGGCCAGCATGGCGGTGTTGCATGAACACGCGGAAGCAGAAGATTTCAGAGCCAACCTGGAAAGCAGGCTGAGTGATGAACAACTCAGTGAAGCCAGACGGACTTATGCCAGGTGGCAAATCACCCCGCCCCAACTGCCTCAAACCCCAAACCCCTGACATTACCTGTGAGGTAATGGTTTTCACGAAACGTAGTCCCTAGAATGGTACTCTACGATCGAAAGCATTCAGTCTCAGGAGTCCCCATGTCTGCTGTCGGACCACTACTCAGCGAGTACCGCAAGCGTAACCGCTTGTCCCAACTGGAATTATCACTACTTGCCGACGTTTCATCGCGGCATATCAGCTTCATTGAAACCGGCCGCACTAAACCCAGCCGAGCAATGCTGTTGCGTCTTGCTGATGTGCTGAATCTGCCCCATCAGGACAGCAATCTATTGCTGAATTCGGGCGGCTATGCTCCGGCCTATAGCTCACTGGATTTGCACAGCGATGAAATGGAAGCGGTGCGAAATGCGCTGCATCTGATACTCGAAAATCATAATCCCTATCCCGCTTTGGTGATGGACGGCTGTTATAACTTGTTGATGGCAAATCAGGCACAGCAAAAGCTGATGGCCTTGGGCCTTGGCGATCTCAACGAGATACCCACCCGTAATCTGATGGAAGCACTATTTCGGGAAGACATGTTCCGCCCCCTCATTAGTAACTGGGACGAAGTAGCAAGCCACTTGTTGCGCAGGCTCCGCAAGCAGGTTCTAGCTTACGGCAATCCTGCTCATCAGGAGCTCTATGATCAATTAAGCAAGATGGATCCACCGCCAGGTTGGCAGCAACCGGAAGATTCCACTGAAGACGGACCGATGTTGACGGTAGATTTCAAAATGGGCGACCTGACTCTAAGCACATTCACTACCTTAAGTCAGTTTGGCTCGGCTTTGGATATCGGCATGGAAGAGCTGCTAATAGAAAGTTATTTTCCCGCGGACGAAAACACTCAAGCATTCTTCACCGCAAAAAGTAACTAGTTAGCCGAGTTACGCTCCGCTTCCAGTTTAGATTGCGCTTGGCGCGCCTTTAACTCTAGGTACGCCGCCCAGCTCTCCGGGTCGACAAACGGATGGGGATCACCGTCTTGCCTATTCTGTAGCATCTCGTTGCGCGCAAAAATGTCATCCTCTTCTGCATGCACTGGTAAATGCACTTCTATGCCCTGTATCTGCTGCAGGCGTTGGATAGTAGCCAGGTACTGTTCCGCTGCTTCAACTCCTTCAAAGTCCATGCTGGGTCCACCAAAGATGAAAGCCTCACGGGGATAGCCATTATCGTAGACGGTAAAAGACGTTGAGAGTACACCTGGTGTCTCGCCAGGGGTTTGCAGAAATCGAAGCCTGGTCCGACCCAGATTCAGTGTACTGCCGTCGTTGGCAGAGAGGTGGCGAATCGGCTTGGGGTATTCCCTGAAAACTGCAGGTTGTTCTGTCATCGCCCAATCCTGTTCTGTCATCATGGTTACCGCACTAAACCCCTGCTGCAGCTTGATGGCACCACCGATATGATCATAGTGAGCATGGGAGCCGATTAAATAGCGAATATCATTGGGGTCGAATCCCAGTTCACGGATATTCTCTATAAGTATGTCGGTATGTCCTTCGTAGAGCGCATCAAAAACAATCAGACCCTGGTCTGTCACTAACAGCCAGGACGAAACCCATTTAGCTCCGATATAGTAAAGATTATCGAAAACCTGGAACGGTGTTACCCGTTGTTGTTCCGGGTCGTGCAGTTCCTCCTGGGCCGAAGCACCTAGCGGAATGGCGATAATCAACAGGGACAGCAGTATTACGCGTATCCTATTTTGAAGAGTTGTCATAAAGTCAGTTCCTTTTTGCAATCCCGATTCGCTACTAGTATGAACGAGGCAATCCTAATTCATGCTCTGCAAGATAATTAAGAATCATTTCTTGCGAGATAGGCGCCAGCTTCATCAGCCTGGCTTCGCGCCAATAGCGTTCTACATGAAATTCTCTGGCGTACCCAAAACCACCATGGGTCTGGATAGCCTGGTCAGCGGCAAAAAACCCGGCTTCAGCAGCCAGCCATTTCGCCATGTTTGCTTCTGCACCACAAGCTTGATTCTGATCCAGCAGTGAGGCCGCTTTTTTAATCATTAGATCCGCAGCTTGCAATTTGGTATGGGCTTCAGCAAGTGGAAACGCGATTCCCTGGTTCTTACCGATTGGCCGATCAAACACTACGCGTTCATTGGCATAGTTTACCGCTCGTCTCAAGGCAGCCTTGCCGATTCCCACTGCTTCTGCCGCAATTAGAATCCTTTCGGCATTCAGGCCATCCAACAGATACTTGAATCCCTGTCCTTCCTCCCCGATCCGGTCGGTGACAGAAACTTCAAGATCGTCATAGACCACTTCACAGGTACGTACCGCATTACGCCCGAGCTTGGGAATCGGTGAGATAGACACCTCTGGCTTATCAAGCTCCGCCAGTAACAGCGTCATGCCTTCTGTTTTACGCGCCACCTGCTCTTTTGGTGTTGTACGAACCAGCAACAGCACACGCTCGGATTCGAGCGCTTTGGTGGTCCAAACCTTTCGACCTTTAACAAGGTAATGGTCACCTTCCATACGAGCGGAGGTTTCGATCGAAGTGGTATCGCTGCCAGCATTGGGTTCCGTCACTCCGAAGGCTACCTGCAATTCACCTTTGGCGACGGCCGGCAGATACTTTTGCTTCATCTCCTCACTGCCATGTCTTACCACGGGGTGCATACCGAAGATGGAAAGATGCAGTGGTGTGGCGCCATTCATGGCCGCTCCAGAAGCAGCCACTTCTTCCAGCACGATTGCTGCTTCAGCGATTCCCTTACCTGAGCCACCGTAGGCCTCCGGTATGGCAATTCCAAGCCAGCCAGCATCTGCCATGGCGGCAAAGAAATCCTGGGGATACATCCCTTCCCGGTCGCAACGTTCCCAGTACTCATCAGGAAAATCCAGGCAGAGGCGACGGACAGATTCTCTTATCAATGACCTCTCTTCGCTGTCCTGAGTCTCCATGCTGTCTGTTCAGTTCTTAGCCAGTTTGACCTGTGATATGCGCAGCCAGAGCAATTATCTGTCTGGCTCTTTTCAGATGAGGAACGTCGACCATCTGCCCTTTGAATGAAAACGCCATCTTGCCTTGCGCCTCAGCTTCCTGGAAGGCTGCTATCAATGCATGGGCTTCATCTATTGCTTGTTTGGAAGGTGTAAAAGACTCATTAACAATTTCAATTTGATCAGGATGTATTGTGATTTTCCCCGTAAAGCCCATATCCGCGGCATCATGGCATTCTTTTTTCAGGCCTTTGTGATTTTTAAAATCGACGTAGACTGCATCAACTGGTTGAACCTCCGCTGCTGCGGCTGCAAGCAGACAGGTGGCACGCACAAAAGAAAATACTTCAAGATAGTTACCGGCACTATCACGCTTGGCCCTGGCGCCAAGTGCCCCAGATAAGTCTTCAGCTCCCCAGGTAATAGCATCTACCCGAGGATTGCGCGCCATTTCATGGAGATGGAATACAGCTTCAGGTACTTCTGTTCCAATAAGCACCAGGGATGTTGAACCTTCAGTCACCCCTTTGTCCCGCTCTAAAGCCGTCACTACCTGATCGATGGCATCTACATTTGAGCGTGTAACCACTTTAGGTAATACCAATCCATCGGGGCCTGCCGCGATGACGGCTTCCAGATCTTCCCTGCCCCATGCTGAGTCTTGAGGATTGATCCGCACCAGGCATTCCTGCTTACCAAATTCGGCGCCGCTCACCCATTCCACTACGGCGTCGCGAGCTGACTCCTTATTGTCCGCGGTTACGGAATCCTCAAGATCAAGAATCAGGGAGTCCGCCACAGATGCCAGAGCCTTCTCGAACATGCGGTCATTGCCACCGGGTACGAAATGTAAAGATCGCCGCGGGCCTTTCGTCCCGACTTTAGCCTTAACTGCCACTCTGTCTTCCCGTCACCGACTCGATTAAAGCAAGTGCATTCACTTCCTTCACTTTTCTAACCTGCGCTTCCCCGCAACATCATTGCTTTTCGAATACACTCGCAAACCAATTCATTCCGCTGATTCACGGCGGTGTGTCTGAACCACACAATACCCCGATCAGGCTTGGATCTGGATTCGCGTTTTTCCTGCACTTCTGTTCTAAACTTAAGCGTATCACCAATAAACACCGGATTGGGGAATTCCGTTTTTTCCATCCCCAGATTACCTAGCGTGGTGCCCAGTGTTGTGTCCTCTACCGATACGCCTATCAATAAGCCGAGGGTATAAAGACTGTTAACGATGATCTGCCCGTAAGGACTGGCCGCAGCAAACTCCTCATCGAGATGCAGTGGTTGTGGATTGCGCGTCATCAAACAAAACTGCCGATTGTGTTCCTGGCTGATTTCCTGGTCAGGCAGATGTTCGAAGGTCATGCCCACCTCCAGTTGATCAAAATATTTACCTGCCACTGTGACCTCACATTCTTATGGTAGTCGGTGCATGGCATTGTAGTGGCAGTTTTGCTCGGCTTCCATTACATTCATCTCAGCCAAAAACTGAGAGGAATATATTGAAATGAGCGAGGCATGGCAGGAGTGGATTGGACGCCAACAGCAGGTGGATGACCACATCCGAGAGTCCACACTACTAGCCATGGGCGCGACACTGGATGGGATTCAACAGGATTTTTCCCGCAATGGAATCGTTCCTGCCCTCTGGCATTGGTTATATTTTCTCGACAAGGCTCCACAGACGCAATTAGCTAATGACGGCCATGAGAAAAGAGGAAATTTCCTGCCACCCGTTCCCTTACCAAGAAGGATGTGGGCCGCCAGCAAGCTAAAGTTTCACTCCCCATTGCGTGTTGATGAGCAAGCGAGACGCGAATCAACTATAAAATCCATTGAAACTAAAGAGGGTAAAAGCGGATCACTGGTATTCGTAACCGTCGACCATCATGTGCATGGATCTAAGCAACTGGCGATTAGCGAAGAACAAACCATCGTCTATCGAGATCATTCAAAGGACAACAGCAAAGTTACTGGCAGAAAAGTCGAGGAATCAGCCGACTTCGAAAAGACAATTGCCCCGGACATCCTGCTGCTGTTTCGCTATTCATCACTAACATTCAACGCCCACAGAATCCACTACGACAGGGACTACGCCACCGACACTGAGGGCTATCCAGGCTTGATCGTGCATGGACCACTGATGGCGACACTGTTGGTAGGCGCACTTCAGGAACAGCATCCCGATAAGAAACTTGAGAGTTTCGAATTTAGAGCAATGAAGCCAGTGTTCGATCTGGCGCCCTTTAAAGTCTGTGGAAGAAATCCAGATGATGAAGGTAACGCCAAGCTGTGGATAGCAGATTCCGACAACGAGTTGTGCATGCAAGCCACCGCAAAACTTAAAATTTGAGGGATTCTTCCCAGGCCACAGCGTGTGCTATCATGCGCGCCTCCGGAGAGATGGGTGAGCGCAAGCGTCTAGAAAGCGCCAGCTTTCTGCGCAGAGCGAACGACCTCGAGCTGCGCTCGAGGGCTGGACGAGTGGCTGAAGGCGCGCCCCTGCTAAGGGCGTATAGGTTAACCCCTATCGAGGGTTCGAATCCCTCTCTCTCCGCCATAACCAAAAAATGACCCCGCTCCGCGGGGTTTTTTGGTTATGGCGGAGAGAGAGGGTCAAGAGAAGCCTCGCGGTTCGACAAATTGCGGGAGCAATTTGGACAGCCGCAGGCTGCCCTGAAAGGGTGAAGGATTTAGCTAAGCTAAACCCTGAATCAACGCTGCGCCAGCAGCGCAGACGTTGCGCGCAGCGCGGCGCCCCAACGGGGCGAGGATTTC
>JAKSCP010000045.1 GCA_022360535.1 Pseudomonadales bacterium
ACATCGGCCGCCGCCTGGATTTCCTGATGCAGGAACTCAACCGCGAAGCCAACACCCTGGCGAGCAAGTCCGTAGACAGCGAAACCACAGCGGCGGCAGTGGAATTGAAAGTGCTGATTGAGCAGATGCGGGAACAGATCCAGAATATCGAATAGCATCCACAGAGATCCACAAACATACTTAACTCATTGCTTTGTATGACATTAATCAAACCCTTCATCCATAGCAATCCACCATCGCCCACCAAAATCCAGACCATACTGGTGGGCAAAATGGTGGGCAGAACGTGACTTTCTGCCCACCACCCTCTATTCTCGACACCAAATGGTGGGCAGCAATAACCGCCCCCACCGAAAGCCCCGAAAGCCGCGCCCCACAGCTGTAATCCATAATCCAAAAGTGGTGGGCAGCCATTTCATGTCGGCAAGAGCAGAGGATAAAGATGAGCAAACTGACGGCCATACAGATCAAGTCACTGCTTAACCAGCCCCCCAAGAAACACGCTGATGGTGGTGGTCTGTATTTCTGTGTCCGGACATCTGGCTCCCCCTACTGGATGCTGCGCTACAGCAACCAGGGAAAACGACGCGAGGTCACCCTCGGGCAATATCCGCAGATGACACTGGCCCAAGCCAGAGAAAATGCCGTCATGGCCAAGCAAGGCCTCCGCCATGGCTCTGATCCCATCCAGGAAAAGGCCAAACTGGCGCTGCCGGAGCTCAATACCGTTTCAGAGTTGTTCCAGGACTGGTATGACAGCGACCTCTCAAAGCGCCTGAAGCACCCCAACATTCCCGAACGCATCTTCAGGAAGGAGATCGCCCCGATCATCGGCAAATATGCCATCGGCGATGTTTCCCCAAGGGATATTCGTGCCGTACTGCAAAGGGTTCAAAGCAGTGACAGACCCACTATTGCCAATGACACCCTGATGTACCTGAAACAACTGTTTCGACATGGCATTAAACTGGACCTGCTACAAACCAACCCCGCCTCACCCTTTTCGTTGAGTGACGCAGGAGGAGAGGAGCGTAGCCGCGAACGAAGCCTTTCCTTGGAAGAGCTAACGCATGTTTTTCAGGTCTTCAGGGAGAACATCAACAGTTTTGGCAGAGATAACCTCCTGGCATGCTGCTTATTTCTTGTGCTCGGCGTAAGAAAGAGCGAACTGTGCGAAGCTCGCTGGGATGAATTTGATCTGGACGCAGGCATATGGAACCTGTCAAAAGAACGAAGTAAGACTGGAGCAGCCATCACCATCCCCCTTCCTACACAGGCTATCCGGTGGCTCGAAATCCTTCATGGCCATGCCTGTGGTGCCCCCTACGTTTTTCCGGCTCGTCGCGCCAGCAAACGCCCCCATATGGGTCCTGATACCCTAAACCGAGCTATCAGCAAACTGTTTGGCCGGGAAACAGGACGCAAAAAACAGCCTCCCAACAAGATGGGAGGGCTTGAACACTTCACCGTTCACGACCTGCGGCGCACCTTCCGCAGCCTTGCAGCTGCGGAAGGTGTGCCTGGGCATGTGGCAGAAAGGTGTTTGAACCATAAATTGAAAGGGGTGGAAGGTATTTATGACAGATATGACTACTTTGAAGAACGGAAGCTTGCACACCAGAAAGTTGCCGACCGCATTGAACCGGTGATACGGCTCTGATGCACAGGTGTGTTTAGACCGAATATAAAGACTTTCCTATTGATTACTTCAATACCCTACACCTAGCCCTACACCAGAATTGTGGATTATAGCGGACGAAGATGAACTGATCTGGGCATAAGAAAGACGCGCCGCGCACAGCGGCAGACACATGCATGGCAGGGTCTGAAATCCAAAGGTACCCAGGCATAACGCCACTGGTCATCGCTCCTTGCCTATCCATGACCCAATAATATCGATCAAAAGTAAAGGTACAGCCAAACATCAGCTAGCGGATAGGCACCTTATCGCCGCCGTGCTAAGGGAGCATTTCCTCGATTATTTTCCCCGATATCATTGCATGTATGCTCTGGATTAGGACATCCAACGCGGTGCTTGCCAGCAGGCCGGCATCGTCGAAGCTGAAGCTCGCGCAATCTTACTATTTACGCCCCACTGGCGAAGCCAGACCAGAAGGGGGGGGGGGGAGAGTTTTCTCTTTTGGCACGATTTCTTCGAACCCGTAAAAGGTCGAGACCACAGCACTACGATACGCGGCTCAACCAACCAATGTCACACCACAACAACCAGAATTCGATCAATGATTACATTCTTGCCATTAACGATCGTGCCATTTATTCGTTGATAGAATTTGGTTTGGGAAAGGAACTTGAACAGTAACAGTTAACCCACCTGACCGGCCAAGCCCGCATCTTACCTCCCCCCCGTAGCGCTGAACGATTTCAAACACAATAGCCAGTCCCAGTCCGTGACCCGGGGCTTGCTCATCAAGTCTTAACCCCCGCTTTCCCAGCGTCTTCAGAGCTTCCCCGGCCACACCCGGGCCATCGTCACCCACGACAATTATCATCTGATCTCGGCATTCCTCCAGAAGGAGCTCTACGCAACGAGACGACCACTTTCCAGCGTTATCGAGAAGGTTGCCAAGTACCTCATTCAGGTCTTGCTCGTCTATAGGCCAGCACCGCTCTTCTGCTAGATTTGTTGCAAGCTCAAAGGATTTTTCCGAGTGTAGACGACCCAGCATCCATAGCAGGTCCCGTGCCAATTTAACCGGGTAAGCGCTTTGGCCTACATGAGCGCCCGCAAATTTGCTACGCCGTAATTTTGCCTCTAGTTGCTTATCGATATCGTCCAGCCTCGAGACTATTGCCTGCCGCAGCTCCTGATCTAAAGGGCGGCCAGTGTCTTGTAGAATCTGGCGTACCGCTGCGATAGGTGTCTTGACGCTATGTGATAAGTTGGTGAGAGCATTCCGAGATCGCTTGAGTCGATGCTCGAGAGAATCCAACAGCTGGTTAAGCTGACCAACAAGCGGACGGAATTCATCTGGTCCGGTGGCGTCGATTCGAGAAATCTGGCCAGACTGAAGCCTGTTCAGCGCGCTCTGAAGGGCCTCTACAGGTCGAAGGGCCAAGGTAACACCTATCCAGAGGCTTCCAACCAGCAGCACCATTAGCAGGACAGAAACAACCGCCGTCCAAGTGTGCAGCGTCTCTTGACTCTGTTGCAGCGACTCCATATTTTCGGCCACAATCACCACAATCATGACTCCATCAATCATGAATGACCGACGATAAGCGAGAATCCATGGCGGTGCTTCAGGTACGGACGCATCATGAATGTTAACTCCCCCCTGTTTATCGGAAGCGAACAAAGGCTTCAAGAGAGGGGCCCAGGACTCAGGGGAAACCATCTGTTGTGACGGTGAGGCAATAGCGAAGGCATGATGGAAAACTTCTTGGAAATAATCACCGGTATCTAAACTATCGATCGCCCCCCCGGACTCTCGTATTCGATGCTCCAGAAAAGCGACCTCTTCCTTTAATCGACTCTCCACAAACTCACGGGACATGCGCTCCAGCAACGTGCCGTGAATAAACCAAGCCAAAGCCATCAAGGCAACGCCTGCGGGCAATAGCAGGAGTAAAAGCATCCCCCGTACCGAGCTGGGCCTTTTAGTCACGGGCATCGAACATATATCCTTGGCCACGTCGTGTTTTAATCGTGTCTGTACCGACTAGCTTCCTCAGCCGGCGGATGTAGGCCTCGATAACGTTCTCACTCGGATTATCGTTTAGGTTATAAAGTTGCTCCATTAACTGCTCCTTGGAAAACACGTGTCCGGGACGCCCCATGAGACACCTGAGCAGCCGGAATTCAGTGCCTGTCAGGCTGTGCTCTTGGCCATCGTTTGCTTTAAGGGTCTGGCGACTCTGATCCAATTCGAAATACCCAGCCTTGACGATATCTACCATCCGCCCTTCGCTACGCCGTATTATCGCATGCAGCCGGGCAATCAGCTCTTCGGCCTGGAACGGCTTGGTCAAATAATCGTCAGCTCCGGCCTTCAGCCCGTTGACCTTTTCTTGCCAGTCTCCCCGTGCCGTCAGGATCAATACTGGAAAGTCGATGTTGCTGCCGCGCCAGCGCCGCAAGACGTCCAGGCCGCTACCGTCAGGCAATCCCAAATCCAATATACATGCCCGGTAGCTTTCCTGTTCACCCAGCACTATCCCATCATGGGCTGTAGACGCAATGTCCACACTAAAGCCTAGCTTCTCCAATTGACTCGACAGGCCGTCCGCTAATAGTCGGTCATCCTCCACCAGAAGCAGCCTCATTATTTACACCTTTTAGTCAGTATTTAGATACCCCATCAATATCGCAGAGCAGCCTGAATCCAGCCTGAAAAAAATTAATTCACTATTTTCAGGCTGGATTCAGGTAATGACCTGATAATAGCAGCTGACGTTATCCCTTGCTTATTTCTGTTAGCAAAACCACTCATTTTTTCAAGCAAACTAAAATCAAGGAGAAAACAAAATGAGCGCATCAAAATTCATGGTCGCAGCCGCATTTCTTTCCATATCGGCACCCGTCCTAGCAGCAGTCGGCCATGACAACGCTCATGGGCACGGTGCTGCGAGCGGCTCACCCGGCAGGATCTCGGAGGCCAGCCGAACCATAAAGGTCGAGATGTACGACATGTACTATGAGCCGGAATCAATCTCCGTAAAGCAGGGAGAGACAGTGCGATTTATTGTTGAGAACAAAGGCAATATCGTCCACGAATTCAACATCGGCACCCCTGAGATGCACGAGAGCCACCAGAAAGAAATGATGATGATGGTCGAACATGGCGTGATTCAGGGCGGCAAGCTCAATCACGACATGATGAAAATGGACATGGGGAACGGCCACTCCATGAAGCACGACGACCCCAACAGCGTACTGCTCGAACCTGGCCAAAGCCAGGAAGTGGTCTGGAAGTTCTCCGATAAGGGCAATATCGAGTTTGCCTGCAACGTTCCGGGGCATTACCAGGCCGGAATGTATGGCGACGTTAACTTCGAGTAACTCAGGTCACTGGTAACACGTCGATCTGTTGGGCTTTCAGGTGTCTCGCCCGGGAGCCTTCCATGAAGTTGGATTTGGAGTAAAGCACATGAAAATTCGCTTGAGTGCGGTATTACTCGGTTTGCTGATGCCGGCGTTGGTTTTGGCCGGCGAATACGACCTGACGGTTGACCGGGTTCAGATAGACACCGGCGACTTTGTAAAAGAAGGCATTGGTTACAACGGGGCATCTCCGGGGCCGGTGATGCGTTTCAAAGAAGGAGAGGAAGTCAAAATTAACGTGACCAACAATCTGGATGAGACAACGTCCATCCATTGGCACGGGTTGATTCTTCCCTTTAATCAGGACGGTGTGCCGGGTATCAGTTTTCCGGGCATCAAGCCGGGAGAGACGTTTACATATGAGTTTCCAATCCAGCAGGCCGGCACTTACTGGTTCCATAGCCACTCTGGGTTTCAGGAACCCGACGGCGCCTACGGAGCTATTGTCATCGAGCCCGAAGGCCGTGAGCCATTCCGATACGACCGGGAGTACGTCGTTCAGTTGACCGACAAGCACCCGCATTCAGGTGACCGGATCATGCGCAACCTGAAAATGATGCCGGATTATTACAACCGCGAACAGCAGACTGTTGGTGAGTTCTTCTCCGACGCGTCGGAGAACGGGCTCATGAGCACCATACGGGATCGTATGGCCTGGGGCGACATGCGCATGATGAAAGCGGATGTGGAGGACCTGCAGGGTTTCACCGGGCTGATCAATGGCAGGGGCCCTGAGCAAAACTGGACCGGCCTTTTTGAGCCAGGGGAGCGCATTCGTCTTCGTTTCATCAATTCGTCAGCGATGACCTATTTCGATATCCGAATTCCGGGCCTCGATATGACGGTTGTGCAAGCTGATGGCAATAACGTGCAGCCGGTCAATGTGGATGAGTTCCGCATTGGCGTGGCGGAAACCTATGATGTGATTGTTCGACCGAAAGACGATCAGGCTTATACCATTTTCGCCGAATCCATGGGGCGTTCAGGTTATGCCCGGGCCACGTTGGCTCCCGAGGAAGGTATGGAAGCCGCGGCGCCGCAGCTGCGCGAACCCGCACGTTTGACCATGGCGGATATGAGCGGTATGCCTGGAATGGACCACGGATCAATGGCTGGCATGGACCACTCCAATATGGAAGTCATGGATCATTCCAACATGGAGGGCATGGACCACTCCAAGATGGAAGGTATGGATCACTCGGGCATGGCAGGAATGGATCACGGAGACATGATGATGTCGAAAGGTGGTGCTAACGATCCATTTTATGCCAAGGGCAGTGGCCTCATGCCCACGGCAGCGAACGGCGGAAAGTTTCTGTCCTACGCTGACTTGAAGGCTCAAGATCCGTTGTATGAAGATCGCGAGCCCACCCGGGAAATTGAGCTTCGCCTGACCGGTAACATGGAACGCTATATCTGGAGCATCAATGGTATTAAGTATGAAGACGCAGATCCCATCCGCCTGAAGTACGGTGAGCGCGTTCGCTTCAAATTTGTCAACGAAACCATGATGACGCACCCCATGCACCTGCACGGCATGTGGTCGATTCTGGATGTTGGCGCTGGCCAGTGGAACCCCATCAAGCACACCGTGAGCGTAAATCCGGGCACCACGGTTTACATGGAAACCGAGGTGGATGCACCGGGGCAATGGGCGTTCCATTGCCATCTGTCCTATCACGCGGCGGCCGGTATGTTCCGCAAGGTGATTGTTGAGGGTGGCCCTGATTCAACTCAGGCAAAAGCCGATGCTGTAAATGAAGAAGGAGGTGAAGCATGAGCTCTCGCCTGTCTTTGACATTATTCAGTTTACTGTCTGTGGCCTTGTTGCCAGTGGCTGTGCACGCTCAGGAAATGATTGATGACACCACCGCACGCAAACAGCCGCTGACAACGTGGGGCGTCCAATTCGAGGAATTCGAATACCGTTACAGCGATGACGACGAGGAGTTGGGTGCCTGGAACGCTGACTTCTTCTACGGTACGGACGATTTCAAAGTCCGTTGGCTGACCAAGGGCGAGTACGCTATTGAGGAACAGGCCTACGAGGGACTGGAAAACCAGCTCGTTGGGCAGGTTCCTATTTCCAAGTTCTTCGACGCGAAGGCCGGTGTTCGCTTCGACACGCCCGAGGGGCAGGATCGCACCTATGCGGTCTTGGGCATTGCCGGCTTGGCACCACAATGGTTCGAGATTGACGCAAATCTGTACATAAGCGACGAAGGCAAGGCCTCTGCGGAGCTTGATGTCGAGTATGAGTGGCTGCTCACCAACTATTGGATCCTCGGAGCAACATTCGATACCACAATTGCTTTTAGTGAGGACAGCGAAATCGGCATCGGAAAAGGCTTAGTGTCCACTGAAACCGGGCTGCGACTGAGATATGATTTGGTCGATCGCGCTTTTTCGCCATATATAGGCGTAGTGCACGAACGTAAGTACAGTGATACCGCCGATTTTTCCAAAATGGACGGAGGGAGTATAGAAGACTGGTTTGCCGTGATAGGCGCCCGAATCGCATTCTGATTGTGGCGGGCCTGGGGAGCTCCCTCTGGCCCTTCTTGCCTATAATTTGACGTAGCTCAGATTGACTGAAAGTCTGTGTGCATTTCCAGTCGCAGTCTCGATGGAAGTGCCTTTATATGTGGAGGAATCGTCAGAAATAAAGAGGAGGTTGAGTGAGTACAAAAGAAGATCGAACCACCCACTACCAAGAAGGCAGTCTCACCCTGCCTGGCACTGTAATGCTGGGAACCGGCGTTATGATTGGCGCCGGTATTTTTGCGCTGACCGGACAGATGGCCCAAATGACCGGTGCGCTTTTCCCTCTAGCCTTCCTTGCTGCGGCGGTAATTGTCAGCTTCAGTGCTTATTCCTACATCAAAATCTCCAATGCCTACCCCTCCGCCGGCGGTATCGGCATGTACCTGCACAAGGCCTACGGAAACCAGCTGCCAACGGCCTTCAATGCCCTGTTGATGTACTTTTCCATGGTGATCGCACAGAGCTTCCTGGCCCGGACCTTTGGCTCTTATACCATGCAGCTTTTCGGAGGTGATGACAGTGGCCGCATGGTGCCCATTCTAGGGGTTGCACTAATCCTGGTGGCTTTTGTAATCAACCTATTGGGCAATCGATTGATTCAGGGGGTGGCTTCATCTATCGGGATCCTGAAAATCGCCGGCATATTAATCTTCGGCCTGGTCGGGATCTGGATTTCTGGCTCAGTCTCGATTGATTTTCCTGAGCCCAGCAAAGCCGGAGCGCCGGCTAGCTTCCTGGGGGCGACAGCACTTGGCATCCTGGCTTTCAAAGGCTTTACGACCATTACGAACAGCGGTTCCGAAGTCATAGATCCGAAGCGAAATATTGGGCGTGCCATCGTTATCTCTATTGCCGCCTGTGTTCTCATCTACACACTCGTAGGGTTTGCCGTCGCCAGCAATCTGTCGCTGGCTGAGATCATCGAAACACAGGATTACTCCCTCGCGGCGGCTGCGCGTCCCGCTCTGGGTGAGTACGGCGTCTGGTTTACCATCGCTATCGCCATGATGGCCACGGCGGGCGGAATTCTGGCCAGCATCTTTGCTGTGTCCCGCATGCTGGCGATGCTGACAGAGATGAAACTGGTCCCTCACCGACATTTCGGTATGCCCGGCAGTATCCAGAAACACACACTGGTCTATACCGTTATTCTGGGACTGATCCTCACTGCCTTCTTTGATCTGTCACGAATTGCTGCACTGGGTATCGTGTTTTACCTGATTATGGATATTGCCATTCACTGGGGTGTACTGCGCCATCTACGCATAGACATCAACGCTAACAGCTGGGTGCCAGCGATAGCCATCTTTCTGGATCTTTTAGCGCTGGGCGGCTTTGTCTGGGTAAAGCTGAATACGGATCCGTTCGTCATTGGCGTGGCTGTGGCCACCATGATTGCGATTGCAGTTTCCGAGCAGATTTTTCTCAAAAAATCGCCGAAATCCGCGCAAGCGAATCAAGAAGAGAGTCACGCGCATCATCACCATTAACTCGGATCTGGAAGAGAGGCTATGGCTATGATGGGAGACCACATTTTCGGGAACACAATGTGGTCAGGCCACTGGCTGTGGTTGCTGGTGATTGCCATTGCTGTCGTCATTCCGGCTTGGCGTATTTGCCAGCGCATGGGGTATCCGGGGTGGACAGGAGCGCTGATACTGATCCCCACCGTTAACCTAGCTATACTGTATTTCCTTGCATTTTCTGAGTGGCCCGCCGACAACGCAGAAGATCGCAAAAAGGGTAAGCGGATTAAATGGTTGATCTTACCTTTGCATGAGAGTGAGACAGACCGGCATCTCATCGGATTATCTGGTTGATGCTTCACCTACTGCTGGTGCATGTTTCCTTCGCTAATTCCAGCAAGAACCCCACACGCCTC
>JAKSCP010000178.1 GCA_022360535.1 Pseudomonadales bacterium
TAATATTAAAGTGTTTATTGATAGAATCTCTGACGTACAAACACAACAATTAGTTACCCATGAATAAGCGCAAATCCGAGCAGGATGAGTCTCTACTCCTGTTCAGTTTCTTTAATGAGATAGGCATCATTTCGCAGCTGGCTGGCAATATGTTTGAACGCCAATTGCCTGGCGGCCTGACCAATTCCCAGTTCGGCGTGCTGAACTGGTTCCATCGTGTCGATAGCGAGGCGACACCCTCTCGATTGGCCACAGCGTTTCAGGTTACCGGCGGCGCGATGACCAATACGCTTAAAAAGCTTGAGGCCAAGGGTTTGATCAAAGTAGAACCCGACGCCAATAGTGGGCGCCAGAAACGTGTCACCATCACCAAAAAGGGCAGAGCCATGCGGCAACAGGCGATAGCTGCGGCAGCACCCTTATTGGCCGAATTTGCCGAAGCATTCTCAGCTTCGATGATCGAGAAACAAACGCGCCAGTTGCAGAAAGTCCGGCAATACCTGGATGAGTATCGATATCGCCCTTAATAATGGGCGGGGCGTTTGCCCCGCCCTCCTATTGATTGCTTTGTTATGTAGACTTTACTCTCTAAAGTAATCGTCTCTTAATGCACCGTCGAATCTGCCAGATTTCAGGCAGCAAGCCTTAAAATCTACGACCAGAACCACACGGGCACGGATCATTTCTTCCAAGCTTCTCCGAAAGATGCTTGTCGCCATGGACAATTCGATGACCCCGCTTTACTTGGGTCTCTGATGGATAGCCTTTCTTTCTCTTACTTGTAGGTTCGAAAAAAGAAGTTGTGATTGGAGCTTCGAGTACGCATGACACACCTCCTGGCTCTATTTGATGAGGGACGCGCATAATACTCCTGATCATTGCACTTTGCCATTCTAGGCTGCATAACAGCAATAAAGGAGGTGGTAGGTTGCGAAGGGATAGAAGAGCGGAATGCCCCCACCACTTCGCGACTACAAACTTCCACAGAAGAGGGAGAACATTCAGCTCAATCGGGCAAATCGACCCAAGAGAGAGATGGGTATGCAGTGACCCATCGAAGGATGGCCTCGATGCTCCAAGGACACCAAAGTCGGATGGAGCGCGATCCTGACCTTAATAACGTCCTGATTTCAGGTCTGGATCACCAAGTTTGCTACAATCCCTCTCCCCCAGATAATTCCTGGCTTCCAGCCCAGTTCAGCATGCAAGAAATTCAGATATTCACGGTGGGCGGTACCATCGACAAAATCTACTTCGACGCCAAGAGCACCTATGAAGTGGGGCCGCCAAATATTGGTGAGATCCTGGATGGACTGAGTTTAAACCCGAACTTTGTGGTCACCTCCCTGATGCAGAAAGACAGCCTGGAAATGACTGATGAGGACCGGCAACAGGTATTCAGTGCCGTGCAAGAATCAGCCGCCAGCAGGATCATCATCACCCACGGCACTGACACCATGGTCAAAACCGCCACTGCCCTCAGTGCTATCACGGACAAGACCATTGTACTGACTGGCGCTCTGGAGCCGGCGCGATTCAAAACCTCGGATGCCATGTTCAATATTGGGGCTGCCATCACAGCGGTTCAAACCAAAGCACCAGGGGTCTACATCACCATGAACGGTGAGGTCTTCGACCATGACAAGGTAGTCAAAGATGTTGAAAAGAACCGATTCGTGTCATTATAACCAGCACTATTGGGAGGCAACCGCTATGACAATAACACGCGTCCAAACAATCACCCTGGTAAGTGTCTCTGCTCTGCTGCTTGGTTGCAGCGAACCTGAACCCCCTGCCCCAGAACTCAGCTTTGAAGAATCGCTGCAGCTGCAACTTATCGAAGCACAACCCGGCGATGTAATTGAAATCCCGGCGGGTACCCATGAATTGACCCGCAGCCTCTCACTCACCGTCCCCGGCGTCACCATTCGCGGAGCCGGCATGGACCAGTCCATTCTCTCATTTGCCAATCAGGCGCAAGGGGCCGAGGGTCTGCTGGTAACTGCCGATGATTTTGTCATTGAAGACCTTGCGATTGAGGACACGATTGGCGATGCGCTCAAAGTTAACGAGAGTACTAACGTCACCATTCGTAATGTGCGAACCGAATGGACCAATGGTCCGGATTCTGGCAATGGTGCCTACGGTATCTACCCTGTGCAGTCGACCAATGTACTCATCGACGGTTCGGTTGCTATTGGCGCATCGGATGCCGGTATCTACGTCGGACAGTCAAGTCAGATCGTTGTGCGGAACTCACGCGCGGAATACAACGTGGCTGGTATCGAGATTGAGAACTCTACCTATGCCGATGTCTATGACAACGTGGCGACCAACAACACCGGCGGCGTTCTGGTATTTGATTTACCGAACCTGGAGGTACAGGGTGGTCAATCAACACGCGTATTTAACAATGAGATCTACGAAAACAACACCGACAATTTTGCCCCTCCAGGAAACATCGTCGGTAATGTGCCACCTGGCACTGGTCTACTAGTGTTAGCCAATGACAATATTGAAGTGTTCGGCAACAATTTCGCAGACAACAAGAGCGTTAACATCATGGTGTACAGCTTCGTGCTTGGTGGCCGCACCATCGATGACCCGAACTACGATCCTTACCCCGAACAGATCTACATTCACGATAATTCCTACAGTGGCGGTGGCACCGAACCCGGCCATGCACTACTCAAGAAATGGCATGCCGAAACCGGCGAGAATTCCACGGACATCGTGTGGGGTGGTCTGATCAAAGAAGGCGGTACGGTCGAGAACCTGATCTGCCTGGGCGACAACCCAACCCAGACCTTCATGAATCTGGGCGGTACTGGTGAAGTTGCCGATGTCTCCTACGATACATCAGATCATGCCTGCACACTTCCCAGGCTTGGTGCGATCGAGCTGGATATGCCTGGCGACGACTAGAGGCTTCCCTCGACTACCTAATCTCTTGCCTCTAGATCCCTTTTCAGGCGGCTGAGCATGCTAGCGGATGGCTCGGCATAGGCCTGAATCCAACGCTCGTGGAAGCGTTGGATGGGGCTGACGTCCAGATAATTCCAGCGCTGACGCCCTTCCTTCTTGCTGATAACCAGCTCCGCTTTTTCCAGTACTCCCAGATGTTGCATCACCGTGCAGCGATTCAACCAGGGCAGCTCATTACACAGACTCCCCGTGGTACGGGGCTCTTCCCGCAGTAAATCCAGAATCTGTCGGCGATCGGCACTGGCGATCGCCTTTATCACACGCTCGTCCTGCAGGTCCTCTGGATTTTCAAAGGGGCGATTGACCATGAAATCTTTTTCAACTGAAGGCTTGCTTTAATATGTTATATTTTTATAACATGTTTCTCAAGAGGTGATTAACAACCCGACATGGAGGGACAAGCAATGCCTGAAACAAGTGAACGCAACTACACCGTCAGAACCAAGATCAATAAGCCGGTGGCTGAAGTCTTCGATGCTGTTATCGCAGCAGAATCATCCACCAAGTATTTCGTAAACAAGACCAGTGGCGATATGGTCGAAGGTGAGAAAGTCGCCTGGACCTGGGACGAATACGGTACTAATGAAGTGCTGGTGAAAAAGGTGGTCGCCAATGAGCTGATCCAGCTGGGACTGGATTCTGAGAACTGGCAAAAGACCAACTATGATTCCTACGAAGTAGTGGTATCCATCGAGTTCGAAGCATTGGATGACCGCAGCACCATGGTCAGTATCAGCGAGTCAGGCTGGCGTCATGATGAGGAAGGTTACAAAGGTTCGCACGACAACTGCGGTGGCTGGCAGGATTTTCTGCTCTGTCTCAAAGCTTACCTGGAATACGGCATCGACTTACGCAAATAGCTTTTAGTCCGCCATCTTCTGCGTGACAATGGGGCATGCGATTCTCGTGTGCCCTGTTTTCTGCTGTACTCACTTCTACGCTGTTTGCACAAGAAGCAGACGATCCTGCACTCAACTTTTTACTCAGTCTGAGCTCCGACACCGATTGGAATTTGCTGGAAACCACTCCCCTGCAGTTTGCAGTTCATCATCCGCAAGGCATGACACGGGTTGACGACGTTTTCTATATGACCTCGGTGGAAACACTGGTCCGGCCGGTACCCATTGACGACAACAATACGCCTTATGATCGCACCGCAGGCAGCGGTGTGGGCCATCTCTTCAAATTTGATGAACACGGTAAGTTGCTGACCAGTACCACGCTCGGTGAAGGAAGCATGTATCACCCAGGCGGCATAGATTACGATGGTGAGTTTCTTTGGGTTTCAGTAGCTGAGTATCGCCCTGACAGTCATTCTATTATCTATCGAGTCGATCCGGAGACATTGGATGCCGAAGAGATGTTTCGATTCGACGATCACCTTGGAGGCATCTTACGTAATTCTGCGGATGGTAATCTCTATGGAATGAGCTGGGCCTCACGCACACTCTATCGATGGCAGGAAACAAATGGTGGGTACTCGGCAGAGCATGTGGATAGCAAACCCAAATCTGGCTCCGACGTCGACTATCAGGATTGCCAGTTAGTCACTACCACAACAATGGCCTGCAGTGGCATTCGAAGTCGGCCAATCGACAATACCCATCTACTGACCATCGGTGGTATTGAGTTAGTGGATTTGGAGAATCTGGAAGTGCTACACAAAATCCGTGTTACAGGCACCGCACCGAGCTACGAGTTCCTGACTCGTAACCCCTTCTATTACAACTTCTCAAGTAATGGGCGAGGTAGCTTCTACTTCGTGCCTGAAGATGATCGTGCGTCGCTTTATCACTACGCACCCTCACAGCAATAGACTAAAGTCTATTGAAACAGATTTTCGTTTTGCCTGGCGATTGCCATATAGTCGCCTTTGAACTCGGGCAGCAAATAACCTTCTGCAATTAACTCGTCAGTAGCCGCTTCGTATTTCTCCAAATAATCATCGAAGCTGGAATACAAACCGCCGATTGAACTGCGCGTATCGTTGTTGGCTATGACGGCATCGAGATCCCTGGCGAACGGAATGTAGCCGCCGGCCAAGGAAGCCATGGCCTTTTCCGCGCCTACACTGGGTGCGCGCAGATTCCAGGATACGAAAGTGGCCAGCGGGACCCTGGTAAGTGGCGGCAAAATTGTTGAGGCCGCCAGATCATTGTTGTCTGCATCTATTGCTGGCACCAATGAGGTGTAATGTTGATCGGCCACAGTGGGATGTTGATCAATAATGGGATCTCTCTGCCAACGGGCACCATAGTTTGCATAAGGTGGGTGGTAGATAGATTCCGGGTACTCAACACCATTGAGCTTGTTCCAGGCATCGTAGTTGATATCACCATCGGTATGGGAAGGCACTAGTGAGCCATCGGCGATTTTTGGATAACGAGACGCTGGGGGTTGTTGATCATTGGCCACCCAGTCGTACATCGCGGCCACTAAACTGTGAGCAATAGGCAACCACATGTTGGGATTTCGCATCAGTTGTGTCGTCGTCGGCGCGTCGGGAATGCCATCACCGGAACCATGTTGTGATCCGCCAATCGTGTAAAAACGCACTTCACTGGGAATCTCTGCATCTTCGGTCCCCTGCGGATTGGTGTGGGGTAGTGACCCACCTCTCAACCAATATTCGTTGGTGGTTTGAATATGCATGACTTTTGGCACGGTATCGCTGGCCCGGGCTTTGGCCAGTATCCCATCACGCTGACGAGTAAACGGATCGTAACTTTCGCCATAAGTGAACGGGAACAGATCGTTTGGATAAAGATGGTTCGCGTGCTGTTGATTGGTACGGGTGGGCATGGCGAAGCGATTGTTAAACATGCCCATACCTGAACCGGCAATAAATGGCACGACACCATCAAATACTTTTGCACCATTCAAATCCGCATTAAAGCCATCGTAAACGAAGGTGCGCAGGAAGCGACCACTTTGCGAACTGCCCCAGGCAACAGTGTTGTCAATCTCTGGCAGGTTCAACTCTTCAAGAATGTCACTGCTGGTCGCCTCATGGCGGATCAGGGAAACGATGTCGCGAACCCCTGCCATTCCAGCGCCGGCTAGAACTGGGTCCTGGGCTTCATAGATCAACTCATATAAGTGACCTGGCTGGAAACCGCTGTTCAGAGTCACACTTACTGCAGGTTGATTACTGTCCGCAGCCTGCTCAACGTTCAACGAGAACTCACTGCGCTCGATTGGTATGCGTACGTCCTCTGCATAAAGACGATGAGTGAGAGACGCATTCTCCATCCCATCGGCGGTTGGTTGGTAGCCCAGGTGTCTGCCACCATTTACAGCAACAGTTTGTGCTGGTCGGCTGACAGACCATTCGTAGCGCACTGGTCCAGTTATCGCGGCCCTACCATCACGCACTATTGGCGCATGTAAGCGGAGATTGTCTTCGTTGGTCAGTTCGTTAATCCAACCGGTGATCAGATAGGTGAAGCCCTTTTGGCTCAATGGGTGTTGCAGTGAAATCTCCAGGGGTAAGGCACTGCTACCCGAGTTGCGCCCCCGGTTGTTCACGTTATAGAGCAGCCCACCATTGGCCTGATCCGCCGGGGGCACGTAGAGCCTGAAATCAGCTGAAAACTCCACCAATCCAGCACTGTTCAAGGGCGCAAACTCGATATCTGTAATGGCCCGATTGGCTGGGTGATTGGGGTCCAATGCGTAATGCAGCACGCCCTCGATGAGTTCATAACTGACCCCCGAGCCTGCGTCGTTAATGGACTGGCGGGACGTAATCTCGACCCTGGTGACTTCGGCTGAAGCCAAAGATATAGATAGAAGGAAGATCAAGCAGGAGGATTGAATCAGTGTGCGCATAGTGAACTCTCGCCTACAGCATTAACTCAGTGAATGCGCCAA
>JAKSCP010000044.1 GCA_022360535.1 Pseudomonadales bacterium
CGATCCTTCAACCAACCATAAGTGTCCTGGCCACCGCCAACTAACCATCCTCTTTCAGCAAGGCGGTCAGCTATCGCAAGCGCGTCTTCAACCTGTACCGGTTGGTACAGTTCCATATTTGGCATAACGTCATGTGATGGCATAAGTCACCTCAGAATGTATTAGTTTTCAGTGAGCCAGTGCCCGAGCTGTACTCGTTGCCGGCCAGGTGATTAATGATCATGTCCGTAGTGACAGGTGCCGTATTGAACAAGTGACCTTCCAGCGCATCGCGTAAGGCTGATGCCAGTGCTGCAGCTGCCGCACCCTGGGTAGGCTCACCGATACCGCGTCCACCGGTTGGGTTTTGCGGATCGGGAATGTTCACGCCACCGGCATAGGTTTCAACCGGGACATCCATATTGGTCGGTGGACGACACTGGTACAAACCAGTGTTGGCGGGCAGACCGTTCTGTGGATCGTAGACATGTTTCTCCAATCCAGCCAGACCGATACCCCAGACCATGCCACCGCGCATGGCGTTATCAAAGTTCTTCGGATGTACCACGGTGCCGCAGTCCGCAATCGCGACGTAGTCGACGATCTCGTACTTGCCCGTGTCAGTATCCAATTCAATTTCCATGAAACCAAGTACGTTGCCTGGTGGTTGACCCACGCCTGGCAAATTGTCTTTGGCCACACCTATCAGGCCAGTACCGGCCAGACCTTGCGTCGCAAGTTGCGTCAATGGATTGATGTCATCGGGATACTCTTCACCGCTGAACTTGCCACCCAACTCCATGGCACGTTGTGCAGTTTCACCATAGGACATGGACTTGCTTGGGTCTTCAGTGTTGAAGACACGCTCGTTGCCAATGTCGTAATCATCAGCTGAGCCGCCAAAGTCCATGGCCGCGATTTCTTTCATCTTCTGAATGGCGTCCTGGGCAGCAACCCAGTTGGTTCGCGTATGGGTGAAGATGGTATTGGAACCACCCTGGCCGGAGCTGTGAGGCAGGTGACGATCGGAGCGACCGCGCACGATTTCACAGCGTTCCCAGGGGATTTGCAGTGCTTCGGCAGCGGCACGACAAGTGCCTGCGTAGGAATAGGTACCCAGGTTACCCACACCACTATGGATGTAGAGCTTGCCGTCAGTGCCTATGCGAATCAGGCCGTCATATCCGCGACCACCTGCACCGTGGTAACCAAGCCCAACGCCAATACCGCGTCGCTTGCTACCGCCGAGATTACGCTCGGAGGCTTCACGCTCGGCCCAGTTAAATTCGCGTGCGCCCTGATCCAGGGCTTCCCGTACGAAGGAACTGGTCACTGGACCCTGTCCACCGCCCTGGAAACCATCGCTGGTCATGGCATTTACTTTGCGGAATTGCACGCGGTCCATGTTGATCGCATCCGCCAGCTTGTCCGTCATGGGCGCCAACACGGCTGCCATTTCGTTTTGACCCGGTCCACGCTGGGCACCACGAGGTGTGGTGTTGGTGTAAACCGAAATCATCCGGAAACGCATGTTTTCAGGTTGGTAAGCCACGGTAACGTGCTGGGCAGACGAGTTGCCGCTGCCGCCGCCAGTCATACCGCCGTCATTGACCACAACCATGTCCACTGCAGTCACTTTGCCGTCAGAGTTCACGCCAGTCTTGATCCAACCCTGCATACCAGAGCGAGCAGAGCCAATGTAGAACTCCTGTTCGCGGGTGATGCGCAGTTGTACTGGTCGATTCAGGATACGAGAGAAGTTGCCGGAGATGGCCATGTACGGATAAGGACCAATCTTGGAGCCAAAACCGCCGCCAGTGGCTTCGTTGATGAATACCAGATCAGCAAGATCGATATTCAGCATACGGGCCAGGCCAGCGTTGTTGGCACTCTGGCTCTGCGATGAGCCATGGAAGTAGCACTTGCCGTTCTCCCAGTAAGCCATACAAGTACGTGCTTCCAGAGAATGGTGTGGATAGCCCATGGTGACGAATGGCTCTTCGATAATTGCTTCAGCTTGAGCAAAGCCAGCTTCGATATCACCGAATTCCCATTCGCGGGTGAACTCTCCGCCAACCGGTTCCTGACCATTGCGCAGGGCATCGATCGCCGATTGCGGCCACTTAATTGATTTGATCTGGGCGCCAATAATTGGCGCACCTTCTGGGCCTTCTTCCTGGGTACGTACCAGCGCATTCCCATCAGGGTAGGCGTCAGGTCCGCCAGGGGTCAGACTTTCCAGTGGATCAACCACAAACGGACGGCGTTCGAAATCGATACGAATGCGATCCAGCGCAGTTTCGGCTATCTCTTCAGTGGTAGCCGCTACCGCCAGAATGGGTTGTCCAACATAAGTGATGTGTTCAGAAGCCAGCGCTGGATTGGCGGGTGGTGCCACCGGCGGTAAATCGTCGGCAGTAATAATTCCGACTACGCCATCCATTCTGAGCGCTTCAGAAGCATCGATGTTCACCACCCGGCCTGCTGGCATCGGGCTGGTGAGAATGCGGGCAAAGACCATGCCCTCTGCTTTGTAATCTTCTGCGTATTTAATTTCGCCCGTGACCTTGCCAGGTACACAAGGCGGAGTGAAATCTTTTCCTATATGTGTACTCATGCTAGTTGCCCCGAGGCGCGCAACACGCCATTGATATAGTGTTCATAGGCACCGCAGCGGCAAAGATTGCCGGAGAGTCCTGCGCGAACTTCAGCGCGGGTAGGGCGCGGATTGTTATTCAACAACGCCACCGCCGACATGACCTGTCCCGGTGTGCAGAATCCGCATTGCGGTGAGTTCTCATCGATAAACGCCTGCTGTACCGGATGCAGCGTGCCATCCGCGGCCTTGACTCCCTCAATGGAAACCACGGCCTTGTCTTTCACATTATGGGTGAGGACAGAACAAGCGTAGTTGGCAACACCATCGATCAGTACCGTACAAGCGCCACACTCGCCACGGTTGCAACCAATCTTGGTGCCCGTGAGGTCGAGTTTATAGCGTAGCGTGTAGGCAAGTGTTTCCGATGGCATCACATCTACGGGTCTACTGCGCCCGTTTATGTTGAGTGTTATCAAGCGCTCGGCGGCACCTTGCCCGGATTGGGCATTGGCAAGGTACATTCCAGCTCCGGTCGTTGCTGCCGCACCGGAGAAGATGACCCCCTTGATAAAACGTCTGCGTGTGAGTTGAGGATTCACTGACATAGCTCCGTTTTTGTTGAGTTTCGTAATCAAAAATAGACTCACAGCAAGCAGGGTTTCTGCGACCCTATTTTTGGCATATATAGCTCCTTACGAGGCTATGCCTTTTTCTGCTCAAAAGCAACAAAACCCCTATGCTTTAAAGGGCTGAAACGCCCGGAATACGGGGGCTTGCGGCAAATGGTGGAGGAAAAATTACAGACTGTCACAATTGTTCAAAATAGAGCAGTCGCTCACCTTGCCTTGGCGCCCTTGCTGGATTAATTTGCGGGCTTCCAACAGGTCCACTATTCAGGAGTAATCCGCCCCATGTCTCGCGCACTATTCGCTGTCATCCTTAGTTCAATTTGTGGCATCTACTCCGCTGCAGCCCAGCAGAACTTCTCTTTTACTGAAGCCATGCTGACGGCAGCGGAGCGGAGTAACTATGAGCGCACCTCCACCTTCCAGGAGGTAGTAGATGTGATTGATGCGCTGGCGGCGAATACCCAATTGATGCACCGGGAGCGGCTGCTACTGACCCGCGAAGGTCGCGACGTACCGATTGTGGTGCTGGCGAATCCTCCTATCAGTACACCAGAGCAAGCGGAAGCCTCCGGTAAACCGGCGATCTATATCCAGGGCAATATTCACGGTGGGGAAGTCGAAGGAAAAGAGGCATCGCTGATTGTCATGCGGGACATCTTGTATGGCGACAAGCGGCATCTTTTGGACAATCAGATTATTGTTTTTGTCCCGATTTATAATGCCGACGGCAACGACGCAATGTCACAGGACAATCGTCCGAACCAGGAATTCAGCCCATTGTTTACCGGACTGCGTGCGGCACATGGATACGACTTAAACCGTGATGGCATGATTGTGGAAGCGGATGAAACCAAAGCGTTGTATGAGCGGGTAATCCAACGCTGGGATCCTGACTTACTGGTTGACCTGCATACAACAAATGGCACCTGGCACGGTTACTCGCTCACTTATGCGCCCTCTTATCATACGGCGGGGGATGCAGCGACATCAGACTATACTTCAGACGTCATGTTGCCAGCCATCCAGGCATCCGTACGAGACAAGTTCTCACTGGAATTCAATTGGTACGGTGGGTACAACTACCGTGACTGGCCTCCAACTGAATTGCGCACCTACCACCATGCGCCGCGCTACATAACCAATAACATGGCGCTGCGAAATCGCATGGCCATTCTCAGTGAAACGTTTTCCCATGATCGCTTCTATAAACGGGTGCATGCCGCCAATGCGTTTGTAGAAGAGATTCTCGAGTACACCAATGTCAATGGTGCCGAGATTCAGCGGATTAACCAGGAAGCGGATGCACGAGTTGCTGAAACCTCCATTGGTCAGGAGAAGGGGGTGCAGTTTTTGATGGTGCCGAGGGAAGAACCACTGGACCTGCTGACTTATTCCTATATCCCATACACCAACGATGCTGGCGAAGAGGATTTTGTGCGCAGCGCCGAACTGGTCACGATCCCCGACGTTGTTAATTACAATGCATTTGAGGCATCTCGAACTGCGATTGTTCCCAGTGCCTATGTCTTCAGTTCCGCTTTTGCAGGCCTGGCTGACAAGCTGCAAGAACATGGAATCTGGGTAGAAGTGTTGGAAGCCGATACCAGTTTCAATGGTGAAGTGTTCATCATTGATGAGATTGGTAAACAAAGCTATGTGCAAAATGGCCATCGAAATTCGCTCTTACGTGGCGAATTTCGCAGCGAGACCCGTTCGTTCTCCCGTGGCGATTTTGTTGTCTCTATGAATGACCGACTGGCAAACTTGATTTTCTATTTGCTGGAGCCTGAGTCGGATGATGGATTGGCTTACTGGAACCTGTTTGATGACTACCTGGAGCCAACTCTTTCTGCTAATGGCACTGTCGAATACCCAATCTTTAAAGTCAGATAGTTCTTTGGGCCAATAAAAAACCCGGCTACCTGAGCAGTAGCCGGGTTTTCTTTTACCGAATAGATCGACTTAGAATTCGATCTGAATTCCCAAACGAACTTCGTACAGAGTCGCGTTCTCTCTGAGGTCGTTAATTGTGTCAGGAGTAAACTCGTTGAACACGTAGCGACCTTGTGCATCAAGGTCCATGTCCACAACTTCCTGCGAGAAAAACTCGGCGTCGTACTGCACGCCCCATTCGTCATTAAGCAGGTTCAACAGGTTGTAGACCTTCAGGTACGCCCTGGCTCGTGAACCGAAGAAGAAAGGGATCTCCTGGTCGATTCGCAGGTCCATCCGGGAAGACCAACGAGCATGTGATTCGTTACGTGGCAGGAAGCCGCCAGCGAAATCGGCATAGCCGTTAGTGCGAATGAATTCACCCCAGGCAGCAGTGTCGAAGTCAGGACCAAGCACTACATTCGGATCATTCAGAGCAGGAATGTAGAGTTGATGACGACCAAAACGCTGATCACCTTCCAGAGGCTGCGAGCTCATCACAAAACTTTGTGGCTGTCCTTTCTTGCGGAAGAACAGGGCTGTGATGCGAGTCTCGTGGTTAGGAATGAAATCGCGACCGTAGCTCAAGCGCGCTGTGAAGCGGTGTGGCGATACGTAGTTCGAAGTCGCTGGCAGGGGATCCAACAGGGTGGTGGTCGCCAGGTTGTCGAAGTTGGAACCCGCCACGAATGAAGTCATTGGGCTGACGTCTGTTTGATCTGTGAAGGCATAGCCAAACAACCAGTCCAGGCCCCAATCAGTGCGTTGCTTGGCAACCACTGAAACTGCAAGGCCGTCACCATCAGTCTGGGCATTGGTGAGCATGAAATTGCTCTCACCGCGCGCGAAGTCGAAGATTGGTTGGCCGGCAGCAGTAGTGCCTACCTGATCTTGCGAGATGTCTTCGTAGTAAGCTGGATCGTCCTGCTGTGAGTACAGGATGTCAGCGTCAACACTGATTCCATTGTTAAAGGTATAAGTCGCACCCAGTGCATACTTCAGTTCAGAAGGCTGCTCATAGTTAGGATCGATCAATACCAGGTTTTCATCGGAACCGTCGTCTACAGTAGTCGCAGCGACCTGATCAACCATCTGTTGGGGTACGTCGTAGCCAGGACGACCTGCGCCACTCAGTGGCAGATCGTTCAGCACAGAGCGTGCACCGTCGAAGTTGCGAAGCTGCAACTGCACGTTAGAGATACCGTCGTTACTCCAGGCGTTGGTGATCCATACATTAGGATTACCACCTGAGTAGAGACCAATACCACCACGTACGGTCAGGTTGTAGTTGGCTTCCCAGGTAAAACCGAGACGCGGCATCCACAGATCCACACCGTCCAGGTTGGCATCGTTACGAATACCGGCAGTGTTGGTGAAAGCCTGGTTAAAGGTTGGGCGGTCAGACATGCTCATGCGTTCATAACGCAGACCACCGACCAGTGTCAGGTTGTAATCAGGGATATACCATTCATCCTGAATATAGAAGATATCCATGTCGTTACCGTAGTTTGCGGCAGCATCATCAGGATTATTGGTACCACCACCACTACCATAGTAGATGCGGCTTGGACGACCCAACTCAAACTTGTCGATACCTGAAAGACCACACAGCGGGTCATCGAAACGACCTTGCGCGGTTAAAGCAGCACAAGAAGCGGGGTTGTCGCCGGAATCATCGAAGTAATCGTATTCACCACCATTGGAGTGCTGTACGAACTGGTTGAAAACTTCCAGTTCATCACGTTCGTAACCAAAGGTGAGTACATGGTCACCAGCCAGGTATTGACCCTGGAAGCGGTAAAATGTGGATTCCCAGTTCAGCTGGTTAGCTTGACGGGAGTCGTCAGCACCGAGGTACACAACGTCGCGGCCCAGGCTGATTTGATGATCGCCAAAATCCAGCGGCCCCACAGTGTTTTGTGCATCAACCATTTCATTGGTATTAATGAAGATCTCACTGGAGAATGCATCGGTCCATTGTGACTGCAAACGAGCTGTCCAGGTCTCCAGTTCAGCACCTTTTTGGTAAAAGTGATTGGAGAATTCAAACTCATTAGGGTCACCATCAGATGCCCGGTCTTCAACACCATCGTAGCCGTTGTAGATCAATGAGGCTGTGTGATTTTCATTGATGTTGTAATCAAGGCGAATGATGTAGCTCTCGGTAGTCTGGACACCGTTTGCTGGCTCACCGCCGGGATCATAGTTATAGACATTGTTTGAAATATCGCGGATGCGATTGAAGTCTGACTGAGAGAGCCAGGGACGTGCTTCACCATTGCTGGAACCGGCAAAACCCTGGGCGATAAATTCAGGTGACTCTGATTCCTCATAAGCGCCAAAGATGAAGAGCTTATCTTCAATCAGTGGGCCACCAACCGAGAAGCCGTAATATTCCTCGTCATAGTCTTCGGTAGTGAACCTGAGGTTTTCCTGATTTGGGGTAGTGATGGAGTCACCACGGAGATTATCGTTAGTGCCTTCGAAGAAAGCGTTTCCAGTCCACTCGTTAGTACCAGACTTAGTCACCGCGTTGATGTTACAGGCACTGAAACCACCGTAAGTTACATCAAAAGGAGCAAGCTCTGCGGATACCTGGCCGATTGCCGCGTAGGGGAAGGGCATACCAGTCGCAGTCGCATACCCATTGTTGTTCAGACCGAAACGGTCGTTTTGAGCAACACCGTCCAGACTCAAACTGTTGAAGCGAGGGTGCTTACCAATACAGTTAACTTGCGAATCTCGCGCATCACCATCGAGGTTGAAACGTGGATCGACAGAGTAGACGTCTCGAATGTCCCGGTTGTAGGCAACCATGGTATCCAGTTCGAACTGTCCAAACGTTGCAGAAGGACCCGCCGCAACGTCTACAAGCGTATTGGCTTCGCCAAACACGATGATCTCTTCGATCTCGCTTGGCGCGCCCATATCGACCGTCAAGTTGTAGACATCGCCCAATTGAATGGTGTCGATGGTTACAGTCTTGGCGTTGTTAATAGTGACTATGTAGGGTCCACCTACTGGCAAGTTAGTGGCATAGAAAGTACCGGAATTGTTCGATTGCAGCGTTCGGGTTGAACCGGTACGAGAATCTTGAATTTCGACTGTGGCATTCACCAGTGGATTGCCGGAACCGTCTACCAGACGGCCTCGAATTGCGGATGCGGTATCCTGTGCTGCCAGTTCCCCGGAAAGACCGAGGCCCAGCAAAACAGAGGCGCACAGCAGTTTCTTTGCACTTTGTGGACAGCGCATTTGCTCCTCCTGAAAGTAAAGGGTTTGGTTTTTTTCGTTAACTTACCGAACGCGTGTTTTTATAGTTGCTGCGCTTCACTGCGCATACGATTCGGCGTATCCATGTTTAACCTGTACATTTTAATGGTGAGGTCATTGCAATTTTGTGACACGCTGAATTTTTCGTTCGCTAAGTCCCCCGCTACATCCCTCATAAACTCTGACCTGCAGACATTTCCCGTCAAAGATGCAAGTCAGAAATGCGAATGCGCTGTAATGATTCTGTCACACAGACAAGAGCTAGCCCAAGGGCTTTTTTTGTTTATTCGGGAATTTACAAATCAGGGCCAGAAACTGATCAATTATTGATCAGTTTCTGGTGAATAATTGATCAAATCGCCAGGGTGGCAATCCAGAAATTCACACATGCGTTCTAGGGTGCCGCACTCAATGTGATTTCGGAGATTCAACCTGCCAGAGTTTGCTTGATGAATTTGCCAGTATGGGAGCCGCGTTTTTTCGCTACCTGCTCAGGCGTACCTTCGGCGATGATCTTGCCGCCGCCGCTGCCACCTTCAGGTCCCAGGTCCACAATCCAGTCGGCGGTCTTAATGACATCCAGGTTGTGTTCGATCACAACGATGGTATTTCCGTGGTCTCGTAAATGGTGCAATACAGCTAACAGTTGTTTGATGTCATGGAAGTGCAGGCCTGTAGTTGGCTCGTCGAGAATATAGAGTGTTTTACCTGTGTCTCTCTTGGATAACTCTCGCGACAACTTCACCCTTTGCGCTTCACCACCGGACAGGGTGGTTGCAGCCTGTCCAAGGCGAATGTAAGTCAGACCCACATCCATGAGCGTCTGTAATTTACGCGCAATGGCAGGAATGGCGTCGAAAAATTCTCGGGCATCCTCAACAGTCATCTCCAGGACTTCGGAGATGTTCTTGTCTTTGTATTTCACTTCCAGGGTTTCACGGTTATAGCGTTTGCCGCGACAGACCTCGCAAGAAACATATACGTCAGGCAAGAAATGCATCTCGACTTTTACTACACCATCGCCCTGACAGGCTTCACAGCGGCCGCCTTTCACATTGAAACTGAATCGGCCTGGTTTATAACCACGACTACGCGCTTCCTGTGTGCCTGCGAACAACTCCCGTACCGGCGTGAAGATTCCAGTATAGGTTGCAGGGTTCGATCTTGGTGTGCGGCCGATAGGGCTTTGATCGATGTCGACCACTTTGTCCAGGTTTTCAAGCCCTTCGATATCTTCATAGGGAGCTGGATTTAATGTCGTCGCATTGTTCAAACGTGAAGCGGTAATGGGATAGAGCGTGTTGTTAATAAGAGTAGACTTGCCTGAACCCGAAACTCCTGTGATGCAGGTAAATAGCCCGATGGGTAGGGTGAGCTCAACATCTTGCAAGTTGTTTCCCGACGCGCCGCGCAGCTTTAACAGTTTCTCTTCATCATAAGCTGTCCGTTCGCCTGGTATTTCAATGGACTCTTTTCCTGAAAGGTATTTTCCAGTGAGGGACTTGCGGGATTTTTCGATTTTTTCCAGGGCGCCTTCAGCAACAATTTCGCCTCCATGCACGCCGGCTCCCGGTCCAATGTCGATGATGTGGTCAGCACTGCGAATAGCTTCTTCGTCATGTTCCACCACCAGTACTGTGTTGCCCAGGTCTCTGAGATGGAACAGGGTGTTCAGTAAGCGATTGTTGTCTCGCTGGTGCAGTCCGATAGAAGGTTCGTCGAGAATGTACATCACTCCCACTAACCCGGCGCCAATCTGACTGGCTAGCCGAATGCGTTGGGCTTCGCCACCAGACAACGTGTCAGCGCTGCGGCTCAAGGTGAGATAGTTCAGACCAACATCTACCAGAAACTTTAAACGGTCCTGTAATTCTTTAAGAACTTTCTCTGCGATGGTTGCCCGTTTACCAGTGAGCTTCAGTGTCTTGAAGTAATCCGCTGCCTGGCTCACGGTCATTTCCGTGATGCCTGGTAAATTGATTCCTTTAATCAAGACGAAGCGGGCATCGCGACGCAGCCGGGTACCTTCGCAATCGGGGCAGGGCTGCGAGCTGAGATACTTCGCCAGCTCTTCCCGCACCATATTGGACTCGGTTTCCCGATAGCGTCGCTCCATGTTGGGCAGGATGCCTTCGAAGGGCCAACTGCGGGTGTAAGTATTGCCCCGATCATTCACATAGCGGAATTCGATGACTTCTTTGCCACTGCCTCGCAACACCACATTACGGTACTTCTTTGGAAGATCTTTAAACGGTGTGTCGATAGCAAAGCCATAATGGTCGGCGACGGAGGTAAGCATCTGAAAATAGAAGATGTTGCGCCGATCCCAGCCACGAATAGCACCTTCCGACAACGCCAGGTTCTCATCGACTATGATGCGGTTCTCGTCAAAGAACTGTTTGAGCCCCAGGCCGTCGCAAGTGCTGCAAGCGCCAGCTGGGTTGTTAAATGAAAAGAGTCTTGGTTCTAACTCTGGAATGCTGTGGCCGCATTTCGGGCAGGCAAACAACGCGCTGAACACCATGTCCTCTTCATCTTCTTTGTCCATGCTGCTGACGACTGCAATGCCGTCCGCGAGTTGCAGAGCGGTTTCAAAGCTCTCTGCCAGCCGTTGTTCGAGTCCAGCCTTGATCTTGAGTCGGTCTACCACTACGTCGATGGAGTGTTTCTTGTTCTTTTCCAGCTCCGGCGGGTAATCAATTTCGCAAACCAGCCCATCGACCCGGGCGCGAATAAAACCGCTGGTGCGAAGCTCGTTAAACACGTGGACATGCTCACCCTTGCGCTCACGAATAATCGGCGCCAACACCATTACGCGAGTACCCTCGGGCAGCGCCATGACCTTATCCACCATTTGGCTCACTGTTTGCGCTTCCAGCTTCAGATTGTGATCCGGGCAATGGGGTTCACCGACTCTGGCAAACAACAGGCGCAGGTAATCGTAAATTTCCGTGATAGTGCCCACGGTCGAGCGTGGGTTGTGGGATGTGGATTTCTGCTCAATAGAAATTGCCGGCGACAAGCCTTCAATGTGGTCGATATCAGGCTTCTCCATCATGGAGAGAAACTGGCGCGCGTAGGTGGAAAGAGACTCCACATAGCGCCGCTGGCCCTCGGCGTATAGGGTATCGAACGCCAGGGACGACTTGCCCGAACCGGAGAGTCCGGTGATCACCACTAGTTTGTCGCGAGGGATAGTGAGGTTGATATTCTTCAGATTATGGGTGCGTGCACCCCTAACTACGATCTTTTCCATGAACATCTCGGGCGGAAGGTTAAACAGTCGATTATCAAAGATTTTCTTTACGCGAGTAAAGCGGAGTTAGATTGGTAATTGGAAGTTAGGGTGAGCATCTTTACGAGTTCGCGCTCCGGTTGTGCAAATCCCGACACGCCGTGAATACGTCCCTGTAGGCTCGGGCTCGGCATCCATGCCTCGCACGGTCGAGATTTGCACAACCGAACCACAAACTCTTAACTCAGTGCCAAGACCTGACTCGGAGTCATTATCGATTAAGAAAAGATCTCTGCAGCGCGAGGGGAGGGAAGTCTCTTCATAGGACCGTGCGAGGCATGGATGCCGAGCCCGAACCCCCATGGATGGGTTTACGGTGTGTCCTGTGAAGAGACTTCCCTTCACTCGTGCCGAATTCGACTCAACATTTGCTTATGATTGACTAAATCAGGAGGTTAGCTGTTCAAAAATTACTCAACTTAAGTTCCCGTATAAGTTTAGTCATTCGAATTCTTGTGAAAATTCCACCTAAGGGAATCAGATGGTATAGACTTGAGCAGTTAGCAAAAAAATTGAGTCGGGGAGACTAAAGTGGCAAGTCGTGGTGTAAACAAAGTAATTCTCGTGGGAAATCTGGGCAATGATCCAGAAGTCAGATACATGCCGAACGGCAATGCCGTGGCGAATATATCCTTGGCCACCAGCGACTCATGGAAGGACAAAAACACTGGCGAACAACAAGAGCGGACTGAATGGCACCGAGTGGTGTTTTTCAATCGCTTGGCTGAGATAGTTGAGCAGTATGTTAAGAAAGGCTCGAAGCTGTATGTAGAAGGGCGCCTGCAGACCCGTTCCTGGGAGCAGGATGGAGTTAAGCGCTACACCACTGAAATCGTAGCCAGTGAAATGCAGATGTTGGATTCCCGAGGGTCACAGGGCGCTGATTTTGGACAAACGCAATCTGCACCGCCGCCTCAGCAACCTGCGGCGCAGGCCGCTGCTCCGGCTCAAAATTTTGACAATTTTGACGACGACATTCCCTTCTAACTCGATCTCGAGTCAGAAGGAGCTAGGTGGAATCGGCTGTTTAAGCTGAAATCGACTCGCAGGCTTCGATACAACTTCTGCAAGAGCGAGCTAATGCCGCGCAAGCTTCGTGCGCATCGGCATGCTTGTCGCACTCCGTGACGCAATCGCGTTTCACGTCCACTGCAACTTTAGCCATTGCTTCCAGATGAGAAGAGTCGTGCACGGCCAGACGCAATAGTGATTCACAAACGGCCATCGCCTCACTCACTTTGTGTGCACAGGTCCCCAGATCGGACGCGCCATTAGCCATTTCTGTCACCAGGTGATGCATACAGGCTTCAGCGTCTTTTTTGCACTGCAGCGTGGAATCCACGATATGGTCGTGGCTCCCCTCATGGCTGTGTCCGTTAGCCATGGCATTAGCGCCAGCCATTGCAGCAGTCAGTGCTGCTGCTCCTTTCATAACAGTACGGCGAGATATTCCAACTGCAGGTCTTTCAGGCGTAGCGTTGTCCATTGCAAGGCTCCTCAAAGCTAGGAAATATGGGGTTTGGAAAGATTAGCTGCGACAATTTGCCGCATGTAAGTGCGACAATTTGTCACAGGTAGTGGGCTGTGTCAAAAGTTCTTTATTTGCTGGTCCAATCTCAGGTGTTGCTTGTTACTTCTTTACGTCGTTAATGGGTATTCGGGGTCGCGGTTAGTGTTTTTTCTCTTACATGTTGTCGTGGTCACATATCAGTCGAATTGCGGCTTGCGCTGCCAGTTTGGTATGCGGCAGTCTTGCATTTCTCAAATTTCTTGCGCCAAAACTCTGGAGAGTTTGCAAAGTGCTAAAAGTCAGACTTGCAGTTTTGCTGACTGTTGTAATCATTCCGTCTCTTTCGCAATCCATCGAGCCCCCC
>JAKSCP010000165.1 GCA_022360535.1 Pseudomonadales bacterium
CAATTCAAACTCTGTCTGCTCTTCGTAATGCTCTTTGTAAATCTCTTCGTCTGCTTCTTCACTAACCTCTTCGTCTATATAAGAATCAAAGTCGTAGTCATATTCCTCTTCTTCCAGAGCATCTTCTGACTCATCAACCTGTTCTGCACGACTACCGGTTAATGTTTGTGATATTTTGCTGCGTATTGCTCCAAGCAATGAGCTGCGCTTAGCCGGCACTTCGGCTTCTTCGCTGTCTTCATCAAACAGCTCCGGCTGACCAAGATCGGTGCTTACCGGCCTGTGACCACCTATGCGTTCGCCAGCTGTCATGGAAAAATCATCAAGGTCTTCAGCTACTGCTACCGGATCAAACGCAGGCTCTGACCGCTGCTGAGATTCTACAGTTTGTTCTAACTCGTTATCCTCAACCGCTGATTCTTCCTGGTAGTAATCGTCCTCTTCGAAGTCTTCTTCCTCTAGAGCTTCATCCGCTGAACCTTCGAAGCCGTCATAATCGTCGTGAGTTTCATCGGCCACGTCGTCTTCCGGGTAATCAGGTTGCACACTGGCCAGCCCATCATCGGTGTCAGCCTGGTAATCGAGCAGCACGTCTTCAGCAGAACCATCTGCTGGCTGTTCAGTGTCTTCTTCGACGACTTCTTCCATTTCGTTTGCGTAGCTGTCATCGAATTCATCATTGTCCAAGTCGCCCAACGCCGGCGTCGAGCGACCCTCAACTTCCCCTAGATCAAATTCTTCTTCGCCTGTCTTCGGAGCCGGCGCCGATGCTGTTTCAACATCATCTTCGTAGAAATCTGATGGAATCGGGTCCGGTTCCACTTGTTCTGCTTCATCACGCGCAAGCGTTACTGAGTCCATCAATACTGGTACTGCCTCGGCTTCGCGGTCCAGGGCAATTGATTCAGCGCGAGCATTAGCTCGCTCGATGGGATCACTGTGTAACGGCTCTGCTTCATCCTGATTTTCGTCGCGGGACACCACACGAGCACCGCCGCTGGGTAGCTCCGCCATCTCCAGCGCGTCCAGATCAACGTCCTGGGGAATATTCTTATCGATAGCGAGTTTAATTTGGCCGCGTCGGGCCTGCAGGGCGACATACAATCCACGCAGGATCACACCCACGATGGCAAGGCCCAAGAGCAAAATGACAAGTTCTCGAAAACTCATGAAGGTTGGTCTTCGCTGAGCACGCAAATATCCGGAAAATTAGTAAGTTTATCTTACAGTTAGTGGAATTTCTTTAGTTTTGAAAGGGCAGAAAAAAGCTATAACTAGCTTACATCGCTGCCAGTTCTGCGGCCTCATCGATGTCCACGGCCACAATGCGGGAAACCCCCGGCTCATGCATGGTGACACCGAGTAGTTGATTGGCCATTTCCATGGTGATTTTGTTGTGCGTGATGAAGATGAATTGCACATTGGCGGACATCTCTTTCACCAGATTGGCGTAACGGCCAACATTGGCGTCATCCAGAGGCGCGTCCACCTCGTCCAACATACAAAAAGGCGAAGGGTTCAGGTGAAAGATCGAGAACACCAGAGCAATGGCGGTCATGGCTTTCTCACCACCGGATAGCAGATGGATGGTGCTGTTTCGCTTCCCGGGTGGTCGCGCCATGATCGCGACCCCGGTGTCGAGGAGGTCTTCGCCCGTCATATCCAGGTAGGCATGGCCACCTCCAAAGATTCGCGGGAACAAACTCTGCAAACCACCGTTGATCTTGTCGAAAGTTTCCTTGAAGCGGGCCCGGGTTTCCTTGTCGATCTTGCGAATCGCGTTTTGCAGAGTAGTCAGCGCTTTCTCGAGATCTTCATTTTGTTTGTCCAGATACACCTTGCGCTCAGATTGTTGCTGATACTCATCAATGGCGGCGAGGTTGATTGGTCCAAGGCGCTGAATACGATTACTCACCTTTTCCAGTTGCTGTTCGCATTCAGATTCGGTGAGTTCTTCGGGTAACTGGGCGATGACCTTCTCAAGCTCAAAGTTCGCCTCCCGTAATTGTTCCAGGAGCCCTTCGCGTTTTACCGTCGCGCCTTCGGACTTGAGTTTGTTTTGCATCAGCGACTCGCGAATGGAATTGAGCTGCTCCTGCTTTTCATTACGTGATTGTTCGAGCGCGCGGATCTTATGCTCATTCTCATCAACCCGTGCTTTGGCAGCGGCTAACTCTTTCTCAACTTCCAATCGAGTCTGTAAGCGCTGTTCCAGTTCGCTGCGCATGGTATCAAGTGGCGCATCGGATTCATCAATCTGCACATTGAGTGATTCCATGCGTTCTTTCGAGCGTTGTACCTGACTCGCCATGCGGTCCATGGTCTCTCGTGTGGATTGCAGCTGAGATTCCAGGGATTGTCGTTTCAAAGCCAGCTCGTGCACCAGATCTTTGTTGTGTTTCGATTGCTCACGGCATTTCGCCAGTTCACTGCGCACTTCGTCTCTGGCAGTCTCGAGCTTTTCGCGACCACCCACATCCTCTGCCATGCTGTCCAGAGCCTGCTGCAGGCGGGCCCGGGCATCAGCCGTGTTCTGTTCTTCGGTAGCGAGTTGCCTGCTGAGTTCCTCCAGATCGTGGGCCACGCGCTGTTTGCGGGTTTCGCTCTCTTCAATCTTGGCTAATTGCGCACTGTGTTGTGACTTTAACTCGCCAAGATGCTGCGTCTTACTGGCAAAAGTTTCCTGTAATTCATCCCGGGCTTGTTCAGTATCTGCCAGATGGGTTCTTAGCGAATCTCTCTGCTGTTGTAGATCGTTACATTTCTCTTGTAAGGCTTTGATCTTTTTGAAGAGTTCAGCGATTAATCCACGACGCTCAACGATGGAGTCCTGTTTGCTGATATTGGCAACCTGAATCCAACTTCCACCCAGCCATACTCCGTCTCGAGTCACAATCGACTGACCCTGAGAGAGGCTGTTACGGTGGCTGATCGCGTCTTGCAATGAATCAGCGACAAAGATGCCTTCCAGCATGCCGTTAAGGTTCCAATCGCTCCCCACTTTGCTCTGCAACGAGGAAAGAGAGCCTAACGCCTGCTGCGAAGACGACACCGCAGCAACGTCGACAAAGGCAAGTTTGCCCTGAGGCAAACTCGAGAGGACGTTGGCCACGTTTTCCAGACCTTCGACACAGATAGCCTGCAACGAATCACCGAGAACCGACTCAACCGCCAGTTCCCAACCCGGCTGAATTCGCAACCCTTCTGCGAGCCGTAGCTGATTATCATAGCCCTGGCCTTTAAGCCATTCGTTGACCTGCGGATTGTCCTGCCCTAAGGCAGCCTGTTGCAGTGCTTCCAACGAAGCCTGCTTGCCCTGGGCCGCCTGCAGTTCACCTGTCGCAGTATCCAGTTCCTCCTGGCAATGGACCAGTTGCTGGCGGTACTGATCAAGTGCAGCCGACTGTTCACCCGTGGCCTGCTTCAGAGTAGCGAGTTCACTTTCCAACTCGGTAATTTCAACGGCAAGTGAACCTGATTCTGTGTCCTCAGGCAGAGCGGCAAGCTCTTGACGCTCCGCTTCCAGGCGACGTTTTCGTTCAAGACCGCGCTCGATGATAGATTCCAGCTGTTGAATCCGGGATTGTTCTACCTCTGCTGTCTGCCGCGGTTCTTCCGCACGCTTATTGAACTCATCCCATTCCTGTTGCCAATGCTGCAAAAC
>JAKSCP010000322.1 GCA_022360535.1 Pseudomonadales bacterium
GAGACACCGGGCTCCAGCGTAGGCAGCAATTGCGATTGACCTTGTACTGAAGGCGCAAGCAGCGACAAACAAAGAAGAAATGCAGGACCAGAACAACGCATGTCCCTTTAGTGTACAGATTCAGTAAATCGGGAGCGAGTTTCGCTCCACCTCACAATCCGTCAACCACAGGTCAGAGCCCGGAGGGCCAAACGCCAATTCGCCGCTCTCACAAAAATCATGGTATCCCTGTGCTGACTCTTATACCCTAGGCGCCAGCAATTATCCGGACGCCCTACCATGCCCCCCTCTGTTGACCAAATCCTACGCAAAGCAAAACGCCACGCTCAAAACGGTGAGACTGCGTTAGCCGCCCAGCACTATCGAAGTATCCTGGAAAAATACCCGCAGAATCGTAAAGCTCAGGCTGGATTGAATGCGTTGCAACAGCCAAATGACACCCATATCGACAGCCTCCTTCAGTTGTTGCGACAAGGACAGCATCAACAGGTAGTGGTACAGGGAGAAGCACTGCTTGGAGAGTTCCAACAGTCGGCAGTCATACCAAAGGTGCTTGCCGAGGCCCATCTGGCTTTAGGGTCCGCTGACAAGGCCAGTGCTTACTTCAAACGAGCTCTGGAGCTGGAGCCTGAAGACGCTCAAACCAACAACAATCTCGGCATTGTCTTGCAGCAAATGGGCAGGCATACAGAGGCAGTGACTTACTTTGCCAAAGCCGTAGAAATCAAACCCAGCTACATTGACGCACTGGCTAATCTGGGAAATGGCCTAAAAGACATCGGACAGATTGAGTCCGCCATCGAGTGTTATCAAAAGGTTATAAAGAAGAGACCCGATGATCCCTCTGTTCATAACAACCTGGGAGCCGCCTTCAACGAGCTTGGCCAATCAGAGCAGGCCATTGACAGTCTTTTGAAGTCATTGCAGCTAAGATCCAAGGACGGACTGACTCACAACAACCTTGCTGTCGCCTTTCATAGGCTAGGAGAGACCGATAAGGCTATTGAACATTTTCAAGCAAGCCTGGAACTATCGCCACGAAATGGTGAATTCTGGCAAGCCTATGCTGAACTGTTAGGAAGTTACTCAGCATCAGTTTACGATGCACAACTGGCTGACAATTTTCTGGCGATTCTCAATCAAAAGACCATTGCACGACCCGCACATCTTGCCAATTCGATTTGGCAGTTATTGGGTTTTCACCCTGCTTTGCAAAAATCTCTCGCACTACTCGAGCAGGAGATCAACAGTAATACTCTAATTGAAATCTGCTCAGACCTGACAAAGATTCCACTACTGCTCCGCATCACAGCACTTTGCCCTGTCTACGACCTTAAACTTGAGAAACTGTTCCGCACCCTGCGCCGCCTTTTCTTACTCAATATCGACGAGATCGCGGATCGGTCTGAAATTCTTGAGTTCTTGTCAGCCATCGCGCTGCAATGTTTTACCAACGAATACCTCTACGGAGAAACCGATGAGGAATCAACACGCATTGTCGCACTTGAAAAGAACATTGAAGACACAATCGCTGCCAGCAATCAACCGGCGGCAGCTATGGTTGCCTGCCTGGCGAGCTATCGTCCGCTTCATATTTATTCCTGGGCAGGCCAAGTTGATTTTCCTGAAGTGCTAAGCGAGCTCCAGCAGCGACAACTTGCAGAGGTCGAAAAAGAAGCTTCCATACGGGGGACTATCCAATCATTTGGTGATATCTCCAACCAGGTTTCCAATCAGGTTCGCGCACAATACGAAGAGAACCCCTACCCGCGTTGGATCAATACTGCTCTGGCGCAGCGGCCGCTTGACTGCAGCACTTTGGCAAGAAACCTACAGCTAAAACTAGTCGATGATCAGGCCCTGGCCCGGCAACCCAATGTCCTTATTGCTGGCTGTGGCACCGGCCAGCAGGCGCTGGTTGCTGCCACCCGATTTTCGCAAAGCCAGGTTCTGGCCATTGATCTCAGTTTAAGTAGTCTCAGTTACGCATTCCGCAAGACTCGTGAGTTTGGCCTATCGAATATCAACTATTTGCAGGCAGATATTCTTGACCTTGAAGCGCTCGATTCGCAGTTCGACCTTATCGAAAGCGTTGGGGTTTTGCATCACATGGACGAACCGCTGGCGGGATGGAAAATTCTTTGCAGCAAACTGAAACCGAACGGTTTAATGAAGATCGGTTTGTACAGCGAAGTCGCAAGGAAAGGTGTAGTAGAAGCAAGGGAAAAAATTGCCGCCTCCGGGCTTTCGTCATCGACTGCGGATATGCTCAGTTTCAGAAGCAATCTCATAGAAGACAGTAACGAGAACGCCGAACTGGCCTCAAACTTATCTAATTTCAGTGATTTTTATAGCACCAGTGAATTGCGGGATTTACTGTTCCACGTGAGTGAACATCGATTCACATTGCCACAGATTAAACAGTGCCTCGATGAGCTGAACCTGACGTTTGCCGGTTTTGAGTTCTGGAGTTCGGCAGTAAAACAGCATTTTTCCCAGAGTCATCCAGACCCGGATTCCCACTACGACCTAAACAAGTGGCACGAATTTGAACTGGCCAATCCAGATGCTTTCAGAGGCATGTATCAATTCTGGGTGCAGAAACACTCCAGTGCTTGATTTTTCGACGCTATAGGAATTGTACAGTGGACAACAAAAATGCCCGTTGATCAGGCAGTCTTTGCCTGATTGGCGTCCGGTACTTCTTCAGGGGTCTGATCGCCAGTGTACTCCAACCTTTCCTCCCTGGAGAAAAAGACAACACCGCGGCCCTTCAGGAACTCAAGCTGCTGGTCGACCTCCCTGAGTTCTATCCAATTCTCTTCACCCTGAAAAGACTCACCCTCCTCCATAGCTTCCAACTCATCCAGAAAAGAGTCATCGAGAAAGTCGAGCTCCGCCTTCAATGAGTCGCGATTCGCATTGCTGGTGTTTTCTTTCTCTTCGGTAGATTTGGACTGCGAGATATCCACGTACGCGCGCTGCCAACTGGGCACATCGGACTGCCAGATCTTCATGCCATTAATGTCAGTCTCTTTCATCTGGATGCGGGCAAAGCTTGCGCTCATACCTCTGGCATC
>JAKSCP010000365.1 GCA_022360535.1 Pseudomonadales bacterium
ATGATTGTGCAGCTCGCTGTGGCAGCGCTCGGCACGACAGGATTGTTGGTTTTGCTAAACAACGGACTACGATGGCTAAAGTGGGCCGGCGTGTTATACCTGTTGTACCTTGCTATCAGCTCTTTTCAACAGATGGTGAAAGCTAAAACTGAACAGCCTTCCGGGCTTGGTTCCTTCCAGAGAGGTTTTTGGGTATCGCTAACCAATCCGAAAACAATTCTTTTCTTCAGCGCTTTCTTGCCACAGTTTGTCAGTGGCGAAGAGAACTATTTACTGCAAATTTCTATTCTCTCTGCGAGCTTCTGGGCATTGGCTGTGCTTATCGATAGTAGCTACGCTGTGTTATCTGCTAAAGCGCGCTGGTTATTCTCCAGCCCACGCTTCCAGAAAATACAAAATGGGCTAACTGGCACGCTTTATCTTTCCGCCAGTGCACTTTTGGCTAACAGTAACCGCACTTAGTTACTGTTAGCTGCGGTCAGTCGGACGTTTTCGTTACATTGTAACAATCCCGTTTCATGCTTCGATTACCGAGAAGTATGACAATCTGTAACATCACTCTCATGGAGATTGATGTCGATTGAACTCTCAGTAACCCCTGGTTTATTCTTGATGACCCTTTTCCATTCATCAGAACAACAAACGAGGGAGTTCCCAATGTTAAAAATCACCCGAATTACGATGGCCGGTCTGGCTCTGGTGATGGCGCCATTCCTGGCGTTCGCTCAGGGCGGCAGCGCCAACATGGATCCAGTCAATAATCTGGAGAATCCTTATATTACTCAGTCTGGATTCTTCAAAATGCCCGCTGGTCGTGAGTGGGGTTCTTCCAGCACCGTTGACGTGCACCCTGATGGCGAAAGCATCTGGGTTGCCGAACGTTGCGGCGGCAATATCAATGCCTGTGTAAACAGCCCGGACACTAACATGGTGATGTTGTTCGACAAGGACGGCAACATGGTGCGCAGTTTTGGTGCTGGCTACATCACCTGGCCACATGGTATTGAAGTCGACCCTGACGGCAATGTATGGATCGCCGATGCCCGCGGCACAAACCAGATTGAAGGTTATCAGGGAGAATCCTTCGGTCACCAGGTTCACAAGTTCAGCCCGACTGGCGTGCTCCTGATGTCCATCGGTGTGAAGGGTGGCGGCAGTAATGGTGAATGCTGTTACACACCCAATGATGTATTAGTTGCGCCTGACGGCAGTATCTTTATTGGTGAAGGTCACTCCAGTGCTGAAGGCACGCCCAATGCCATGTACAAGTATGATCCTGATGGCAATCTGTTACTGAAGTGGGGTGAATGGGGAATGGGCCCTGGTCAGTTCCGCCAGCCTCATGCTTTAGCCATGGACTCAAAAGGTCGGCTCTTTGTTGCTGATCGTGGCAACGACCGAATTCAGATTTTCGACCAGGAAGGCAACCTTCTGGATATCTGGTATCAGTTCAGCCGCAACAGTGGCATCTACATCGATGATAACGATGTGCTGTATGCAGCAGACTCTGAATCAGGTTCAGTGAATCCTGCTCATGGCGCCTGGACGCGCGGTATTCGTGTCGGTAGCGCCGCTACCGGTAATGTGGAATTTCTAATTCCTGATCCGCAACCTGATTGTCGCGGCACCTGTACTGCGGAAGGCGTTGTCGCTGACAAGCACGGCAACATCTTTGGCGCAGAGGTTGGCCCGGTCGGCGGTATTAAGCGTTACGTACGCCCAGTTAAGTAACCGCGCTTAACCTCGATAACACGAAAAGGCTCATCGGTTGATGAGCCTTTTTTTTGAAAAACTTTCATTGTTGTTTTCATGCCTCCTTTAGAAACTCTCATCGCATTCACCCTGGCTGCGTTCATCATGAACCTCTCTCCGGGCCCTTCTAACTTTTACATCATTGCGCGAACTCTGGAGAACGGTATCAGTGGCGGTCTGTCTGCTGTTGCAGGATTGGCAGTGGGTTCACTTGTGCACGTGGTAGCAGCAGTACTGGGTCTCTCTGCTCTGTTCAACTACTCGCCACTGGCTTATTCCGCCTTGAAACTAATCGGAGCTGCTTATCTTATTTACCTGGGAATAAATGCATTGCGTCGGGGAAGCAGGCAAGTTGCAAACACCGAAGCTGTTGAACAGAAACAGCTGCTTCGAAATCAGAAAATTTTTCAGCAAAGTGTCATCGTGGAAGTGAGCAATCCGAAAACAGCACTGTTCTTTATCGCCTTGCTACCACAATTTATTGATCCCAGTGCTGGACCTGCTGCGCCGCAATTTTTGTTACTGGGATTAATCGTGACTGCTTCAGCGATTCCCTGCGATCTCTTCGTCACCTTTTTTGCCAATAAGGCGGCTAACTGGATCAAGGGGAGCGGATCAGTACAGCGCTGGCAAGACCGAGTCTCGGGAGCAATACTCACGGGACTCGGTGCCTATGTACTGTTTGAGGAAGTCAGGGCCGATTCGCCCTGACTTTTGGATTCAATTCCAACCAGAGGATTAGATTTTGGCGAGTATCTCGTTAAAAGTGGCGCTGGGGCGCATTGCTTCCGCAGCAAGCTGTGGGTTCGGCTTGTAGTAACCGCCCACATCCATTGCCACACCCTGCACACTGTTTAGCTCTTCCACAATCTTGGCTTCGTTTTCACTCAATGCTGCGGCAATACCCGCAAAGTGAGATTGCAACTCAGCGTCAGCAGTCTGTGCGGCCAGAGCTTCCGCCCAGTAGAG
>JAKSCP010000405.1 GCA_022360535.1 Pseudomonadales bacterium
CTGCTAGGGAGTGAGTTGTTTCGCAAGGGGACCGATCTTTATTTCGAACGCCATGATGGTCAGGCTGTTACGACCGAAGATTTTGTAGTTGCGATGGAAGAAGCCAGTGGCATCGACCTCGGTCAATTTCGCCGGTGGTACACGCAGGCGGGTACACCGGTTTTAACTATTGAAGGTAACTATGACCACGCGCAGCAGCAATTTCGGCTGCGGGTAAAACAACATTGCCCGCCCACACCAGGTCAAACCTCGAAGCAGGCTTTTCATATTCCTCTACGCCTGGGATTGCTGGGGGAAGATGGGGAGGAGTTAAGCCTGCAGTTGCAAGGCGAGGCAGCATCAACCCAGACAGATCGAGTTATTGCAGTTACTGAAGACGAAGAAGAATTCGTTTTCGTCGGGATTCCATCAAAGCCGGTTCCTTCTTTGTTGCGTAGTTTTAGCGCGCCGGTACGCCTCAACTACGAATACAGCGACGAAGAGTTGGTGTTCCTGATGGTCAATGACAGCGATGGCTTTAATCGCTGGAACGCTTCCCAGCAATTAGCTATCAAGGTGCTGAACGCGCTGCTGGAGCATCGCCAGGCTGGGCATCCGTTTGTATTGAATCCATTGCTGCTTAGCGCTTTTGAAGGCGTACTGGATGCCGCGTTGAATGATGCCAGCCTTGATAAGGCCATGTTGGCGCATTTATTGAGTTTACCTGCAGAAAGTTTCCTGATTGAGCAGTCTGCGCAGGCGGATGTAGATGGTATTCACGAAGTCAGAGAATTTGTGGCCGATTCATTAGCCGGTGCACTGGAAGAAAAGTTTTCGCAGCTCTACGACAGCAATCAGTCTGACGGCGAATTCAGCGTCAGTGCTGAACATATTGCCCGCAGAGCGCTAAAGAATTGTGCCCTGAGCTATCTGATGCGAACACAGAAAGCTCAGTGGTTGCAGGCGTGTGTGGACCAGTATCAGTCTGCCACCAATATGACCGATCAGTTTTCGGCATTGCGCTGCCTGGCTCACAGCGCAACCGAAGCGGGTACGCAGGCAGGAAATGAGGCATTGGCTCTGTTCTATGAACAGTGGCAGCACGAAGCACTGGTTGTGGATCAATGGTTTGCAACCCAGGCAGCCAATCCCAATCCCAACACATTGGAACAGGTTAAGTCATTGATGCAGCACGAAGCCTTCTCCTTGAAGAATCCTAATAAGGTGCGATCACTGATTGGGGTTTTCTGTGGCCAGAACCACATTAACTTTCACCGGCTCGACGGCAGTGGCTATGAGTTCCTTGCTGACCAGATAATCGCTCTGGATAAGCTGAATCCGCAGATTGCGGCGCGCCTGATCACTCCACTCACGCGCTGGAAGAAGTATGACTTCAAGCGACAGGCTCTGATGCAGGCACAATTGCAACGCATCAAGTCTACCCCCGAGTTATCCAAAGACTCTTTCGAAGTAGTAGAGAAGAGTACAGTTCAGCTTCCGGGCTAAGGGCTTATGCTAACGCCACTAAAGAAGGTGCTGCTTGTAGTGGGCGGGTGTCTTTCTTTGGTGCTCGGTGTGATTGGCGCGTTTGTGCCTCTGTTGCCTACCGTACCCCTGGTCCTGCTGGCGGGTTTTTGTTTCGCCCGTTCATCAGACCGGTTACACAACTGGCTTTTGAATCACCCTTACTTTGGGGTAATTCTGCGCAACTTCGAAGCAGGCAAGGGGATTCCCCGAAAGATCAAGATTCGGGCCATCGTTATGGTGTGGATCAGTATGGGGCTGTCTTGCTGGATTGTGGACAGACTGGTGCTGTGTCTGATGCTCTTCGCGATCGGCTTGAGCGTGAGTGTCTATCTCTGGCGCCAGCCGGAGTACCAGGTCAGTTGATCTGATACTCCGGTTACCTGTCTATCCTCACGAAACCTTTACAAGACCTTCAAGCGACGTCCTGCACGTCAGTAAGCGGAATCTGCTTGGCGCGGTTCGCCGCTTCCATAAACGATTCAATCTCATTGAAATTCAAATAACGATAAATGCTATCGGCCATGGTGTTGATGCTGCCCATATACTGCATGTATTCATCCATGCTTGGAATCTTGCCGAGAGCTGAACTTACCGCTGCCAGTTCGGAAGAGGCGAGAAAGACATTGGCCCCTTGTCCCAGTCGATTGGGGAAGTTGCGCGTTGAGGTAGAGACCACCGTTGAATTCGGTGCAACCCGGGCCTGGTTACCCATGCACAAAGAACACCCCGGCATTTCTGTGCGAGCACCGGAGACACCAAACACATTGTAGATACCTTCTTCCGTGAGTTGATGCTCGTCCATCTTGGTAGGAGGAGCGATCCACAGTTTGGTTGGTAGTCCACCTTCCACTTGTTTCAGCACTTCACTGGCGGCGCGAAAATGACCGATATTGGTCATACAGGAACCGATAAAGACTTCGTCAATCCTGGTGCCTTGTACTTCCGATAGAGGTTTCACATCATCGGGGTCATTAGGGCAGGCCAACAGTGGCTCAGTAATCTCATTCAGATTGATCTCGATAATCTTGTGATATTCAGC
>JAKSCP010000389.1 GCA_022360535.1 Pseudomonadales bacterium
GAACATCAGCCGGAAGGTGTAAATACCAGTAAAGAATGCACCAACCACACCGCCTAACCAAAGCCAGAAACCTACACCTTCCAATTCGATGGCGGCGAGCAGGATCTCATCTTTGGAAAAGAAACCGGAGGTAAAGGGGAATGCTGTAAGCGCCAGACTTCCAATCATGAAAGACGCGAATGAGATCGGCAGCACCTTACGTAATGCACCCATCTTGAAGATATCCTGCTCGTGATGCATGGCAAGTATCACCGAACCAGAACCGAGGAACAGCAACGCCTTGAAGAATGCGTGGGTCATGAGGTGAAAAATCGATGCCGACCAGGCGCCAACCCCCAGGCCCAGGAACATATATCCAATCTGACTCACGGTTGAGAATGCCAGAATCCGTTTAATGTCGGTTTGGGTCATTGCAGTGAAGCCGGCCATCAACAAAGTGATCAGGCCGATCCAGGCAACCAGTATTTGTACATCGGGTGCTAACTCGAACAAGATATGGGTGCGTGCTATCAGGTACACGCCTGCGGTGACCATGGTCGCCGCGTGTATCAATGCAGAAATCGGCGTTGCACCCGCCATCGCATCCGGCAACCAGGTTTGCAGCGGCAATTGTGCCGACTTACCGACGGCACCACCCAACAATAGCAGTGCAGCAATGGCTGGCAGATTAGTACCTGTAGCCCACTCCAGTTCCGCCGCATGCATCAGGTCCTGAATATTCAGCGTGCCGAAATGCGCAAACAGCAGGAATAAGCCGATTGCCATTGAGGTATCACCAACTCGGGTAACGACAAAGGCCTTGCGCGCGGCGTAGCCATTTTCTGGCTTGGTGTACCAGAATCCGATCAGCAGGTAACTGCACAGCCCTACCCCTTCCCAACCGAGATAGAGCAGCACAAGATTGTCGCCCAATACCAACATCAACATGGCGGCGACAAACAGATTCATATAAGAGAAGAAACGACTGTAACTAGGGTCCTCGTCCATATAGCCCGTGGCGTATACATGAATCAGGAACCCGACACCGGTAATAACCAGCATCATCACCAGGGACAGCCCATCCAAATAGAATGAGAAACCCGGCGTAAAACTGCCCACCGACATCCAGGTGAATGTTTCTACGACATAGTAGTCTTCACCGGAGCCGAGGAAATTCATGGCGATCATTGCAGCCAGGGCAAAGGAAAGACCCACCGAGCCAGCCCCAATAGCGGCCACAATCGGCTTCGGAAGTCGACCAGACGTGAGCACCAGGCTTAGAAAGCCAAGCAATGGAAAAGTGGGGAGTAACCAGATTAGATCGAGCATATTCCTTTCCCCGCCCTAACCTTTCATCTCACTGAGAACATTGATGTCCACAGTCTGATACTTGCGAAACATCTGGATGATTAGCCCCAGACCAACCGCGACTTCGGCTGCGGCCAAAGTCAGAATCATCAGGAACATAACCTGCCCTTCGGCGTGCCCCCAACGCGCGGCAGCAACAATGAAGGCTAATCCACTGGCGTTCAACATAATCTCCAGCGACATCAGCACGAACACGATATTACGTCGCGTCAAAACACCGATGAGACCCAGAGCAAATAAGATACCTGCCAGTATCAACCCATGTTCTATTGGAATACTTTCCATTTCTTTATTTCGTTCTTCCTACTAATCCAATCCGCTCTGTTTTCGCTACTTCTTCGCCAGGTGGTAGGCGGCAACCAATCCTGCGAGCAACAGGATCGAAGCAAGTTCTACTGCCAACACGTAAGGGCCAAACAATAAACCACTGACTTCAAGCACCCCTACTCTGGTAATTTCAACATCATGGCTAACCTGGCCAATCACGCTGAGTAATTGACCCAGTAGCAGCGCTGCCATGATCGCAGGTGCAATAAAGACACGTGCAGCTAACCAGCCCCGTTCCTGCTCTCTCGTGTGTTGTCCGAGGTTCAGCATCATGATGACGAACAAAAACAACACCATGATCGCGCCGGCGTACACAATGGCTTCAAGAACAGCGGCGAACGGTGCGCCAAGCACGTAAAACACGACAGCCACTGACAATAAGGACAGAATCAGATACAGCAGGGCATGCACAATATTAGTCTGCACGATCACCGCAAAAGTCGAGATGACGGCAATAGCACCTGCCAGATAGAACAAGGTGGTCACGGCATTAGACTCCTGACGTCCACAGGTTTGGCCTCATTCTGTGCCTCACCTTTACCTTTGCCTGCGATTTCCATTCCCGCAACGCGATAAAAATTGTAGTCGTGGTACTTGCCGGTGCCATCAATAAGCAAGTCTTCCTTTTCCCATACCATGTCCTGACGCACATATTCAGCCATCTCAAAATCTGGTGTAAGTTGGATGGCATTTGTGGGGCAGGCTTCTTCGCAAAATCCACACATAATGCAGCGCGAAAAATTGATGCGGAAAAACTCCGGATACCAACGACCGTCCTCCATCTCACCTTTCTGCAAGGCGATACAGTCGACCGGGCAGGCAACAGCGCACAAGTTGCAGGCAACACAGCGCTCTTCACCATCTGGATCTCGGCTCAGAATAATTCGGCCACGCCAGCGCGGGAACATATAAGGCTGTTCGTCTGGATACTCCACCGTATCCTTCTTATCGAACAGCTTCATGAAAACACCCCAAAGCGTAACGACTTGGCTCAATAGTGTGTCTTTAATCAGAGTAAACATGTTCTCAGCTCTAAATCTCAGTTACAGTAAAATAATGACACCTGTCACCAACAGGTTAATGAGAGACAGCGGCAGTAAGAACAACCAACCGTAGCTCATCAACTGGTCATAGCGAGGTCGCGGAATTGCAGCACGCAATAAGATAAAGAACGCAATGAACACTCCGCTCTTTAACGCAAACCAAACTATCGGTGGCAGAAAAGCAGGTCCAAGCCACCCGCCAAAGAACAATACGGTAATTAGTGATGACACTAATACCAGCCCGAGGTACTCACCGACGAAGAACATACCGAACTTCATCCCTGAGTATTCTGTGTGGTAACCGGCACAGATTTCCTGTTCGGCTTCCGGAATGTCGAAAGGCAGACGATGGCTCTCAGCCACGCCAGCAATCAGAAAAATAATAAATCCAATGAATTGTGGGATGACAAACCACATACCCTCTTCCTGGGCAAGGACAATCTCGCGCAGGTTGAAGCTGCCGGAGAGTGCGACCACACCCAGCAGGGAAATGCCCATGAAGACTTCGTAGCTAACCATCTGTGCAGCGGCACGCAGGCTGCCCAGCAAGGCGTATTTGTTGTCTGAGGAGAGCCCGCCCAGCATCACACTGTAGGCCCCCAGGGATGCCATCGCCAGAATAAACAGCACACCAATATTGGAATCCACTACGCCAATATTGGGCGCGAATGGCACTACCGCAAAGCTCAGCAGAATCACCGTCATGATGATTGCCGGGGCGATAACGAAACTGACCTTATCAGCGAAAGGTGGCACCCAGTCTTCCTTCGTGAAGATCTTGATCATGTCAGCAACGACTTGCAGCGAGCCAAACCAGCCCACCCGGTTGGGACCAAGCCGTTCCTGCCAGAAACCTAGCAAACGTCGCTCCACCGTAATCAGCAAGGCAGCAACGACGATCACCACTAAA
>JAKSCP010000043.1 GCA_022360535.1 Pseudomonadales bacterium
CGACCTGGCCAGCTTCCTGGCCACTTCTGTGGTGGAGAGATTGCGTTTTCGTACACGCAAAAACAGGTGTTCGCCGCTCCCCGTCAGATCGAATCCCAATTCTTCATCGACCAGAAAATCTTCAGGGGTACGCTTAATCAGCGCAGTGGAATGAGGTTGACCCGTGGCGAAGGCCCAATCGTCAGTGGCAAGGGATTGCTCCGACATTATCCACCGCTGGTCGCCATGAGAATCACACAGTGGCAGGCCATCCCCTCTTCCCGGCCAATGTATCCCATGCCTTCGGTCGTGGTGGCTTTGAAATTGACGCGATCAGTATCCAGATGCAGCAACTCCGCCAGGCTGGCGACCAGCTCCTGGCGATGTGGCGCCAGCTTTGGAACCTGGGCGATCAAGGTGACATCCACATTGATCGGTTGGAAACCTTTCTTGTCTGCCAGATCCAATACCTGCTGTAGCAAGCTTACACTGTCGGCATTGGCATACTGCTCGTCTGTGTCGGGAAAGTGCTGGCCAATGTCTGCCGCGGCGATTGCTCCTAAAATTGCATCACAGACCGCATGTAACACCAGATCTCCATCAGAATGCGCCAGCAGACTCAATTCGTCAGGTAACACAACCCCGCCCAGCTTCAGCGGTTTGTCTGGAGTGTAGTTTGCATCAAATCGATGAACGTCATAGCCATGACCGATGCGTATGTCCTGTATGCTCACTGTGCAACCTGTACTTGGGGTTGGATGTTGTCGACTAATGCTGTTGTAAATTGAGGATTGACTCAGCCAGGCTCAAGTCCGATTCCCGGGTAATCTTGATGTTATTCCTGTCACCGCTTACCAGCAATGGTTTGTAGCCCATAACCTCAATGGCACTGGCCTCGTCGGTGGTGGTGATGCCTTCTTTACAGGTCTTCTGGATGGCTTTAAACAGCAGGCCGAATCGGAAGATCTGTGGTGTTAGAGCCTGCCAATACTCGCTGCGATCAACTGTTTCTGCTACGTGCAGGGTCTCATCGGCACGCTTGAGAGTATTGTCTTGTGGCGCCGCTAATAGTCCGCCAATTGCATGATCAGCGATTGCACCTAACAATTTATCTATGTCCGACAACTGCACACAAGGTCGAACTGCATCGTGCACTAGCACCCAATCATCATTCTTGGCTCGCTGGGCAATGACATTCAATGCGTTCATCACGGACTGTTGACGTGAATCTCCGCCGACAGTCGGCTCAACGTAATCGGAGTCAATATCCAACTGTCGAAAATGGTTGTCTTCGGGATGGATTGCTACAACAATTCTGGATAGCCCGGGCACGGCAGTCAGCTTATCCAGTGTATGTTGTATAACGGGCTGGCCGGCCAGAGGGAGGTATTGTTTGGGAATGGCCGAGCCCATGCGTTGGCCAATGCCTGCGGCCGGTAGAATTGCCCAAAGAGTCATTATCGCACCACGCTGCTTATGCGGTTCAGCGTCAAATGACTATTCTATGATGAGATAGAACACTTCGTCTTCGCCAATCATGCCCAGCTCTGAACGTGCTCTTTCTTCTACCGCTTCCAATCCATTTTTTAAATCGATGACTTCGATTTCCAATAGTCGGTTGCGTGCTTCCAGCTCACTGTTTATTGCTTGTTGCGCCTGCACTTCCTCTTCGAGCATATTCAATGCCCGCACGCTGTCTTCCCCCAGCCACAGTTGATACTGGAGGATAACAGTAAACGCGCCTAGTAATCCGATGAGCAGTTTCATATTGAAGCTATTTCTTACAACTCATTCTTACAACCCAGTTTGTTTCCTGACTTATCCGGTAAAACGTTTGAATTCTGCTAATCCATTATAAACCGAGCGATCACCTAACTCTTCTTCGATACACAGTAGTCTATTGTATTTCGCTACTCTGTCTGAGCGGCACAGAGACCCTGTTTTTATCTGCCCGGCGGCAGTCGCTACGGCCAGGTCAGCAATGGTTGTGTCCTCTGTCTCCCCCGAGCGATGGGAAATCACAGCAGTGTAGTTAGCAGTCTTGGCCATATTAATTGCAGCCAGAGTCTCAGTAAGCGATCCAATCTGATTGAACTTAATCAGAACGGAATTGGCAATGGACTCGTCAATGCCACGCTGTAAGATAGTGGTGTTAGTGACGAACAAGTCGTCGCCCACTAATTGAACGTTATCGCCGATTTGAGCTGATAATTTAGCCCAACCTTCCCAATCAGACTCGTCCATGCCGTCTTCAATGGAGAGGATTGGATAGTTCTTGGCTAGATTCTCCAGGTAATCCGCGAACTGGTCCGAGTTATAGCTCTTACCCTCTCCCTTCAGGTTATAGGAGCCATTTTCAAAGAACTCTGATGCGGCACAATCCAGCGCCAGATGGATGTCAGTTCCCATCTTGAAACCGGCTATTTCCACCGCTTGCACGATGGCATCCAGGGCTGCCGCATTGGAAGGCAGGTTTGGAGCGAACCCTCCCTCATCACCAACTGCTGTACTAAGTCCCTGCTTATTCAATACCGATTTGAGCGCATGGAAGATTTCCGCGCCATAACGCAGGGCCTCAGTGAAACTCGGGGCCCCGGTTGGCTGAATCATGAATTCCTGGATATCGACGTTGTTGTCCGCGTGCTCTCCCCCGTTGACGATATTCATCATGGGTACCGGCAGGCTGAATTGGTCTGAGCTGCCATTGAGGTTGGCGATATGGGCGTAGAGCGGAATCCCGGCTTCGGCTGCGGCCGCCTTGGCTGCCGCCAGGGACACAGCAAGAATCGCATTGGCCCCCAGCTTGGATTTGTTGTCGGTGCCATCCAGCTCCAGCATTGCCTGATCAATGGCTGCCTGATCGGTTGCTGACATCCCCAATAGAGCGTCTCGAATCTCAGAATTGATGTTGCCAACAGCCTGCAATACTCCCTTGCCGCCATACCGTGCAGGGTCTTTATCCCGTAACTCCAGGGCCTCTCTGGAACCGGTGGAGGCACCAGATGGGGCGCAGGCTGACCCTTCGGCGCCACTGCTCAAAATGACATCGGCGGACACCGTTGGATTGCCGCGAGAGTCTAGAACTTCTCGCGCTCTAATATTGGATATTTCAGACATTTCAATACCTTAGTGGATAATGCTTATGTGATTAGTTTGATAAATTCAGGCTGTCGCCAGGGGTGGTTGGGATTTCACCAAGTCGTCCAACGCCTTAATCTGGGCAAGGAATTGGGGCAAGGTTTCCAGCCGCAGGGCGCAGGGACCGTCGCAAAGGGCGGTATCTGGATCAGGATGGGCTTCCAGAAACAAACCGGCCAGCGCTTGTGACATGCCAGCCTTTGCTAACTCCAGTACCTGGGCCCGACGGCCTCCGGCGCTGGTGCTCAGCGCACCCGGTTGTTGCAAGGCATGGGTGACATCAAAAAGCACTGGATAGCCGAAAGCTTTGAGCTGAGCGAATCCCAACATATCCACGACCAGATTGTTGTAGCCGAAACTGCTACCCCGCTCACATAGCATCAGGCGTTGATTTCCAGCCTGCTCAAATTTATTGAGAATATGGCCCATCTCCTGGGGCGCCAGAAACTGCGCCTTCTTTATATTGATCGCTGCGTCAGTTTTGGCCATGGCCGCAACCAGATCCGTCTGTCTGGAGAGAAAGGCAGGCAACTGGATGACGTCTGCCACTTCAGCCGCAGCGGCGGCCTGCGCAGGCTCGTGCACATCGGTGATTATGGGCACTTCGAATTCAGACTTTATATCCTGCAGCCAGCGTAGCCCCTCTTCCAGGCCAGGTCCGCGAAACGAATCCAGAGAAGAGCGGTTCGCCTTGTCAAAGGAAGCTTTGAAGACATAGGGGATGCCCAGGTCCCGAGTCACTGATTGAAACTGTTCTGCAACCTGCAAGGCCAGGTCCCGCGATTCCAGGACATTGAGACCACCGAATAATGTGAAGGGCTTATCGTTAGCCACCTCCACGGAGGAAATTGCGATGGGCTTGGAATTCATGAACAGAAAGTAATGCCTGGGTGGGCTGGGATCAAGCGCGTGCGACTTCCGCAGTAAGCGCGGCGAGTGAGGTCAGCGTTTCCTGATCCTGCTGTTCCGCATTGAATGCAATGGCAGCTTGGATAAAGCCTGTAAACAGTGGATGCCCTTCGCGCGGAGAGGAAGTGAATTCCGGGTGGAATTGACACCCTACGAACCAGGGATGATCGGGTACCTCAATAACCTCCACCAACATGCCATCCTCAGATTTGCCCACCAACTTGAGGCCTGCTTCCTGCAGCGTTTCCAAATAATCGTTGTTAAATTCATAACGGTGTCGATGGCGCTCCACGATTTCCTCTGTCTTATAGCACTCATAGGTGGTGGACTCTTTGCTGAGCATGCATTTCTGTCCACCCAGGCGCATGGTGCCACCAAGATCAGAGTTTTCATCACGAAACTCCGTAGTGCCCGTCGCGGTTGTCCACTCACTGATCAGGGCAATGACCGGATGGTCACAGTCTTTTTCAAACTCCGTGCTATTGGCGTTTTCCAAGCCGGCAATATGTCGCGCATAATCCACTACAGCTGCCTGCAGGCCTAAACAGATACCAAGAAACGGAATCTTATGTTCCCGGGCATACTGAGTCGCCAGAATCTTGCCTTCAAAACCACGTTCGCCAAAACCGCCGGGGATTAAAATCGCATCATGGCCTTCCAGCAGGCCGACCCCTTTATCCATCACTTCGGTGGAATCGATGTAACTGATCTTCACCCGGGTGCGAGTCTGAATGCCGGCATGCAGAATAGCCTCGTTCAAAGACTTGTAGGCATCCAATAAATCCATGTACTTACCCACCATGGCCAGTTTGATTTCCCGTTCCGGATTCAGTTGTGAATCCACAACCCGATCCCATTCCGAAAAATCAGCCTTGGGGCAATCCAGATGAAACTTGCGCACCACGATGTCATCGAGGCCAGCGGCACCGAGGATGGAAGGAACGCGGTAGATGGAATCGGTATCCGGTAGCGAGATCACAGCCGCAGGTTCGACATTGGTAAACAGAGCAATCTTTTCCCGTGAAGTTTCCTCAATCTCTTGCTCTGAGCGACACACCAGGATATCCGGCTGGATACCAATAGAACGCAGCTCTTTGACCGAGTGCTGAGTTGGCTTGGTCTTGGTTTCTCCGGCGGTACTGATATAGGGCACCAGAGTTAAGTGCAGGAACAAGGCACGATCAGAGCCCAGCTCAACTCGTAGCTGTCTTACCGCTTCCAGAAAGGGTTGGGATTCGATATCACCGACGGTGCCGCCAATTTCGACCAGGGCGACATCCACATCGCCAGCACCTTCCAATACCCGTCGTTTAATTTCGTCTGTGATGTGAGGAATGACCTGAATCGTAGCACCCAGGTAGTCACCTCGCCGCTCGCGCTTTAAAACCTCTTCGTACACACGACCGGTGGTGAAGTTGTTTTTCTGGGTCATGGTGGTACGGCTGAAACGTTCGTAGTGACCTAAATCCAGATCGGTCTCGGCACCATCTTCGGTCACGAACACTTCCCCGTGCTGAAACGGGCTCATAGTGCCAGGATCGACATTGATGTAGGGATCAAGTTTTAGCAGCGTGACTTTGAGGCCGCGAGCCTCGAGGATGGCCGAGAGTGACGCAGAAGTAATGCCTTTGCCCAGTGAAGAAACAACACCACCGGTTATGAAAATATATCGCGTCATTGAAGCCCCATCTTCAGAATCGTGCTGAGTGAAACGCCTTTTTTATGGCTTGTTTACAGCCTGATTGTTGGCGTACTAAAACACACACAGATGGAACTACAGCTTACCAGAAGCGAGGTCCAAGCTCAATTGAGAAGAGCAAGCCAGCGGAAAGCCAGCTCCGGTAATGCGACCTAAAATTCTGGCGCGGCCCACTCCAGGATGAAACCCTGCTCCTCGGGTTTAGCCTGTGCAGATTCAGCCACTCCGATGCCTGGCACACAAACCAACTCGTCACCGACAAAAACTAATGGAATTCTTTCCCGCACCCAGGGCTGAATCCGCTGTTCCTGAAACAGCTTCTTCAGGGACTTGGTAGGCCTGCCAGGTAGCTTCAGCTCTTCGCTACCATCGCGAAAACGAAGTTCGACCTGTGAGAACCGATCACTCAAACCCACACCTAACTCTCGTCTAATTTTGAGCGCACCATTATTCGGAATCGTCACGCTCTTTTGTCGCACCAAGTCCATCTTGATACTCGCTACCGAATCAAACCACGGGGATGTCTTAACCAGACATAGGTAACCATCGAATTCCTGCAGTCGATAATCTGTGGTCTCCAGGAGCACCCGGTCCTGACCATTGTTCAGCAACTCCGGGGTAATCGGCTGCAAAAGATTCCAACCAGGC
>JAKSCP010000042.1 GCA_022360535.1 Pseudomonadales bacterium
AAGTCTCGGCCGTAGCAAGATCAGGTTTTTCAACAAAGCGCGCCACTTCGTAGCCGACACCGGACTCAAGCTCAACGCCTTGCTGGATATATCCATAACCAGTTTCTGGGCCACCTGGCACAATACCAAAGGTCACCAACTTTCCACTTTCGGAAATCTGAATTGCCACCGCTACCGCTGTTCGAAACGCGGTGACATCTTCGATGACATGGTCAGCGGGCAGTACAAGGAGCCTTGCATCCGGGTCTTGCTGCTGTGCATGCAGAGCTGCCACCGCAATTGCCGGTGCTGTATTGCGACCAACCGGCTCCAGCAAAATCGCGTTTGCTTCATCATTGAACTGTTTTAGTTGTTCTGCAACCAGAAAGCGATGCTCGGAATTGCAAACGACTGTAGCTGGCCCACGTTCGGCGACTCCTGTTAGCCGGTTAAGGGTAGCACCAAATAAGGATTCTTCACCGAAAGAAAAATTAACAAATTGCTTAGGCAAGGCACTACGCGACGATGGCCAAAGACGCGCACCAACTCCGCCAGCGAGAATGATGGGGTAAAGCATGTACTGCACCTGAAAAATCTGCCGGCAATGGTAGCAAATTCTACCCGAGCTTGGCTGCCTTAAATGCTTGAAATGCCCCGTGTATCGGGCCCGTGTGCCCTATCGACACTCGGCGCAAACTAACGGAATACGGTCGATTATTTGAGCCCAGCACGATACACTCCCAGCCCTTGTGGGTATGGACCGGCACAGGGACACTCTAGTTTATGAAAACAAGGAATGAGCACTTCACGCCCAAGGGTTCTTATGAACTCGAGGAACTGGTTGACTGTGGTTACGGCAGATTGTTCGGCCCGGGTAACGCAAAGTTACCGATCGACAATATGTTAATGCTGGATCGCATTACCGAAATCACTTCCGATGGTGGCGAGTATGGGCGAGGGCAAATAATAGCCGAGCTGGATATTAAACCCGATCTATGGTTTTTTGCCTGCCACTTTCCCGAGGACCCTGTTATGCCAGGCTGCCTTGGTCTAGACGCGTTGTGGCAACTGGTTGGATTCTATTTGGGTTGGAGTGGCTTCCCTGGCAAAGGGCGCGCACTCGGAGCGGGTGAAGTGAAATTTACCGGCGAGATTTTACCCGATGCGAAACAAGTGGTTTACCAACTCGACATCAGTCGCGTCATCGACAGAAAGTTAGTGGTGGGAATTGCTGACGGCACAGTAGCTGTAGATGGCAAAGTCATCTACACAACAAAAGCATTGAAGGTTGGTCTGTTTACTCCTGAACAATCTTTCTAGAATGTAGTCAAAGCTGATATAAAACTTCAGGCTGAAAAGTAATGAAACGAGTTGTAATAACAGGCATGGGCATCGTGTCTTGCCTTGGCAACAACGCCAATGAGGTACTCGATTCCTTAAAGCAAGGGAAGAGCGGCATTCGCTTTAATCAATCCTACGTGGACGTTGGAATGCGCAGCCACATCAGCGGTACTGTGCAGCTCGATACCGAAGCACTTATTGATCGAAAACTTTATCGCTTCATGGGTGAAGCATCGGCCTACTCCTATCTCTCGATGGATGAAGCCATCAAGGACGCCGGCCTCAGTCTGGAAGAGATTTCCGCCGAGCGTATCGGCCTGGTGGTAGGTTCTGGCGGCGGATCTCCTGAGGATCAATTGGAGTCTACTGATATCCTGCGTGAGAAAGGCATGCGGCGGGTTGGCCCTTACCGCATTCCTCGCACTATGAGCAGCTCAGTCTCTGCCTGCCTGGCCACACCTTTCAAGATTAAGGGCGTCAACTATTCCATCTCGTCAGCTTGCGCGACCAGTGCCCATTGTATTGGTCATGCCGCGGAGCTGATTCAAATGGATAAGCAAGACATGGTGTTCGCCGGTGGTGGCGAGTCTGAACACTGGACCATGTCCCATATGTTCGACGCCATGGGCGCTCTATCAACTAAATACAACGACACTCCGGAAAAGGCTTCCCGTGCCTTCGATGCCGATCGGGATGGATTCGTCATTGCCGGCGGTGGTGGCATGTTAGTGGTCGAAGAACTTGAACATGCCCTGGCACGAGGGGCAAAGATTTACGCTGAGCTCACTGGCTACGCAGCCACATCTGACGGTTATGACATGGTTGCTCCTTCCGGCGAAGGCGGCGCTCGGGCTATGCGGATGGCCAGCGGCAAGCTGGAAGGCAAAGTCGATTACCTGAACACCCATGGCACCAGCACACCAGCCGGCGATGTTTCCGAACTCAATGCCATCCGTGAAGTGTTTGGTGACCAGGTTCCTGTGATTAATTCCACTAAGTCTTTAAGCGGTCATTCTCTGGGCGCTGCTGGAGTGCAGGAGGCGATTTACAGTCTGTTAATGATGGATAACGACTTCATTGCCGCATCTGCCAACATAGAAAATCTGGACGAAGCTGCTGCTGGACTGCCAATTGCACTGGAGCGGCAGGACGATGTGACCCTTAATCGCATCATGTCCAATAGTTTCGGTTTCGGTGGCACTAACGCCTGTCTGGTGTTCGATCGTTATCACGGATAAATCCCTTCTTTGTCCGGTCCTATTAGTATGAGCTCTTCCTTTAGGCGAATACTGCAATTATTTGGGATGCTAATAGCCATCGCATGGGCACTGTCGAGTTCCAGTACGTTTGCCCAACTGCAACCCCGGTCCATTAGCAGCCTCGATAACAGCCTGGGACAAAACCGACCGCTGGCTTTGGAACAAGCCTTCCCCTATTTTGTTAGCGCTACTGGCGGCCGCTACGAAATCGTCTGGACACCTGCACCCGGACACTATCTTTATCGCCACGCCTTTGCCTTCAGTCTGGTGGAGAGCGAGGGTGCCACCCCCCAAAGCCTGCGCTTTGAATTGCCAGACGGTTTAAAAAAGACAGACCAGTTTTTCGGTGACATTGAAGCGTACTATGACTCGGTGAGAGCAGAGATCAGTATCGATAACGCACCAGGAGCCGAGGCCAGCCTGCTGATTGAATATCAAGGCTGTGCCGATTGGGGCTTCTGCTACCCCCCTCAGCGAGTCTTCTACCCGCTGAATCCCTAAAACCTGCCCCGAATCGAAAAATTGGTGTAATAGTCATTAATTTCTGAGAAAATGCCGGCAAAATTTGCAATCGGTCGATAACTGACGCGATTGTATAGAAGTCTAATTAATCGGAATTTCCCCATGGCAAGCATTCTGGCTCTCCACGGCCCCAATCTAAATCTACTTGGGCACCGAGAACCTCACATCTACGGCTCTGACACGCTGGCTGATATCAATCAGCGTCTCGCCGAGCAATGTGCCGCAGCCGGTCACGAATTCGATTCGCTGCAGAGTAATGCGGAGTTCGAACTCATCAATCGCTTACACGCGGCAAGAGAAGATGGAACAGATTTCATGTTAGTCAATTTCGGTGGCTTCACGCATACGAGCATCTCATTGCGCGATGCCATCCTGGCAGCAGAAATTCCGTTTATAGAAGTGCACCTTTCCAATTTGCACAAACGGGAATCCTATCGGCATAAATCTTATTTTGCCGATATTGCTGTTGGCAGCATTGTGGGTCTGGGTGCCCAGGGATATGAACTGGCTCTGCAATCTGCCTTCAAACAGCTGCAGAAATAGCGTAGTAACAGGAATAGCAATGGACATTAGAAAAGTTAAGAAACTGATCGAACTACTCGAAGCATCAGATATCGCCGAGATCGAAATTCAGGAAGGCGAAGAAGCCGTGCGCATCAGCCGCACATCAAGCGCCCCTGCGCAAGTAGTCGCCGCACCCGCGGTTGCTGCTGCAGCACCGGCACCTGCCCCCGCACCCGCTGCGGCGCCAGCCGCTGCTGAAGAGAAACCTGCAGCAGCAGCCAGCTCCGGACATGTCGTTACCTCACCAATGGTGGGCACTTTCTACAGCTCCCCTTCTCCTAGTGCACCTGCCTTTGTAGAAGTTGGCAGTCATGTCAAAGTGGGCGACGTAGTCTGCATTGTTGAAGCAATGAAGATGATGAACCAGATCGAAGCTGACCACGCCGGTGTTGTCGAAGCGATACACATCAAAGACGGTGAGCCAGTCGAATTTGACCAACCTCTTATTACAATTGTTTAAATCAATCTCACGCGAGTATTTATAGATGCTGGAAAAGGTATTAATCGCTAATCGCGGAGAGATTGCGCTGCGAGTTCTGCGCGCTTGCAAAGAATTGGGCATTAAAACAGTCGCCGTTCATTCAGTGGCGGACAAGGATTTGATGCATGTGCGTCTCTCCGATGAATCAGTTTGCATCGGACCTCCAAGCCCTGCGGAGAGTTATCTCAATATCCCCGCCATCATCAGCGCCATGGAAGTCACCCATGCTGATGCGGTGCATCCGGGCTATGGGTTCCTGTCGGAAAATGCGGATTTCGCTGAGCAGGTTGAGAACAGCGGATTTATGTTTATCGGCCCATCTGCTGAAACCATACGCCTGATGGGCGACAAGGTATCGGCAATCGATGCCATGCGCGAAGCGGGCGTCCCCACAGTACCAGGGTCCAACGGACCATTGGACGATAATAATGAACGGACCCTAGCCCTAGCCAAAGAAATTGGCTACCCCGTCATCATCAAGGCGGCGGCTGGAGGCGGTGGTCGTGGCATGCGTGTCGTAGAAGACGAAGCCGCATTGCTCAAAGCCATTCACGTCACCCAAACGGAAGCCAAGTCATTCTTTGGTGACGGCACTGTCTACCTGGAAAAGTACCTGGTGGATCCTCGTCATGTGGAGATTCAGGTTATCGGTGACGGCAGAGGCAATGCCATCTATCTCGGTGACAGGGACTGCTCTCTGCAGAGACGACACCAAAAGGTTATAGAAGAAGCACCCGCTCCTGGTATACCCGATGAGATACGCCAGGAAGTAGCCCAAACCTGTATCCAGGCCTGCAAGAACATGAAATATCGCGGCGCCGGCACGTTGGAGTTCCTCTATGAAGATGAGCGTTTCTACTTCATTGAGATGAACACGCGAGTCCAGGTGGAGCACCCCGTTACCGAAATGGTGACTGGCATCGATATCGTTAAAGAGCAGCTGCAAGTGGCTGGAGGTGCTGAGCTCTCGGTCAAGCAGGAAGACATCCAGATACAGGGCCACTCATTCGAGTGTCGCATAAACGCGGAAGATCCCGACACACTGCTGCCAAGCCCAGGAAAGGTGCAATTGTTCCATGCCCCAGGTGGTCCTGGCGTGCGAGTGGATTCCCATCTCTACAGCGGCTATTCGGTACCCCCCTTCTACGATTCTCTGATTGCCAAGCTGATCAGCTATGGCAGTACCCGTGAGCAGGCCTTAACCCGCATGCAGATCGCACTGGACGAGTTGTTGATCGACGGCATCAAGAGTAATACCCCTTTGCACCGGGAACTGGTACGAGACAGCGAATTCCAAAAAGGTGGAGTCAACATCCACTATCTGGAAAAGAAACTGAACATCTAGCACAAGCAGATCCCAACTCACCGTTATGTGGCAACAAATTCAAATTCAGACCAGTTCTGAAGAGACCGCATCGCTCGAAGAATTGTTACTGGAGCATGGCGCTGTATCAATTAGTCTGGTGGATTCTGAAGATCAACCGATTTTCCAAAAGGAGCCAGGTGCCACTCCATTATGGAAACATGTCACCTTATTAGCTTTGTTTGAGGCAGACACCGAGTTAAAACCACTGCTGGCCCTGCTGAGCTTTCAACCAAATGTGCTTAATCGTGATTCTCTGAACGTTGAAGTTATCGAGGATCAGGTTTGGGAACGCAGTTGGATGAACGATTTCGAAGCCATGCAGTTCGGCGAGAAATTATGGATTTGTCCAAGCTGGCAGATACCACCCGACCCAGACGCAGTCAACATCATGCTCGATCCAGGTCTGGCATTTGGTAGCGGCACCCATGCCACAACATCACTCTGTCTTCGCTGGCTCGATAGCCAGGAACTAACGGGTAAGGAAGTAATCGACTATGGCAGTGGCTCCGGGGTACTGGCTATCGCGGCGGCCTTATTGGGCGCCAAGCGCGTGCACGCAGTGGACAATGATGCTCAGGCTATCGCAGCCACCATGGATAACAGCAATCGCAATCAGATCGGCAACCGTCTAATCACCGCTTACCTGCCGGAAGCATTGCCAAACCTCAAGGCAGATATCCTGTTGGCGAATATTCTGGCTGAACCACTGCTTGAATTGGCCGATCGATTTGCAGGCCTGGTTAAACCTGGGGGCTCGCTGGTTCTTTCCGGAATCCTGGAACAACAGAGTGATGCCCTGGTGGAGAGCTATGGCCGTTGGTTTGAACTGGAGCCAGCTGTGCTCGAAAACGATTGGGTGCGCCTCATCGGCAAGCGCAAGTCGTGATCTCCGCTGCCGATTACCCTACAATCGAAGCCCAAATCTTGACGAACTTACTCAAGCAAAATTTAACTTTGCTCCCAGGTCACCATGTCGTTCCAGGTCACGCAGTGTCCAAGTTGCGCATCCACCTTTAATACCAATCCCAAGCTGCTGGACATGGCCGAAGGCAGAGTCCGTTGCGGAGCCTGCTTGACCGTCTTTGATGCTGTAGACCATTTCGTCAGTTCCGATCTTGCTGACCAGGAGCAGAGCGACGAATCAGTTTTTATTGGCAGTGAACCTGAAGATTTTTTCGACCCCTCTGTGTTCTTGACCCGCAGCGCGCTGAACCAACCCGACGACGAACTGGTTACCACCGAATCTGAGGAGGAACCAGAGCAGTCTGCACAGAGTGAGTTTTCTGATTTCATCCCTACAGAGGAAATTCACAGCGAAGACCTGTTTGCCAGAGAAGCGCCTGAAATCCCGCCAGAACTCGCTGAAACAAGCGCAGATTTCAACAAACCTGAGTCTGATCCGGGGCAACTGGAACCGCTCTCCGAAACAGACAAGCAAACCGATGAACAGGAAGACCGGATTGAGTTAATAGAGCCCAATTTCGACGCAACGCGAATTCAGGGATTCGAAAGTGCATTTGAAGACGGGTTGAAAGAGCCAGTGGAAGAACCCGCCGATCATAGCGATGTTGAACAACAGGAGCGACTGGAAGACC
>JAKSCP010000041.1 GCA_022360535.1 Pseudomonadales bacterium
AGAGGTTGTCACCTGGACGTTGCTCGTTGTTCCAATCAGGTCCGGGATTGCCTACTCCCCAGAACGTCAGATTCTGCTCCACGTCAAAAGAGCCGGTTATCCAAACCGGCGCGCCGCCGTACATCCAGTCATCATCCTGCCAGGTATCATGGCCCGGCTCACCCGGGCCCGGAATGGTGTAGGTCTTCCAGGCTTCCTCGCCTGTCTCCGCGTCATAGGCGACAACATACCCACGGATACCAAATTCCCCTCCGCCTACACCGACAATAATTTTGTCTTTAACTGCCAGCGGCGCCATAGTGACAGAGTAAGCACGACCCACATCACCGACCTCTGCCCGCCACAGCAACTGACCATTAACGCGATCAAGTGCAACCAGATGGGCATCTAGCGTACCCATATAAACTTTGTCACCGAGCACCGCTACGCCACGGTTATTGGCACCACAACATACTCTGGCACGCTCGTCGTTAGTATGTACATATTTCCAGAACACACGCCCGGTTACTGCATCCACTGCCATTACACTGTTGGGACGCTCGGTTACGTACATAATGCCGTCCACGACAATCGGATTAGACTGCCAGGCGCCGAATACTTGATTTTGTAGTACCCATTTAAGTTCCAGGTCTCCCACATTGCCAGCATTGATTTGATCCAGCAGACTGAAACGTTGGCTCATGTAGCCACCGTTATAAGTCAGCCAGTTGTGGGGCTCTTCAGCAGCATTGAGGATTCGCTCGTACGACACCTGGGCATGCAACGGCGCTACAAGTGCAACCGCGAATGCCAAAGAGGAAACTAATTTGATTAAGGTTTTCATTAGGGCGCTCCTCTTAGTGTCAACAGATATCCAATGACGTCAGCGACTTCGTCAGAACTCAAGTCCGTTGGCTGTTTGCTTGGTTGCTCACTCACCTCGTAGCTGACTAACTCCGACTTTTGCAATGAACGTAGCCGCTCTTCAGAATCGATGAGTTGCACGGTATAAGTGTCTTCATTCAAGCGTCGCCCAGTAATTGTCTCTTCACTCCGGGTAACAATTCGCACTGGTCGGTTGATGGGCAGTACCGCTGCCGCCGGATCAAGCAGGTTTAACTGCAATATGGCCGGAGTACGCATTACGCCAATGGCACTTAAATCCGGAGCAGTACGTGGGCCCTCGCCATTTACCCGATGACAGTCAGCACACCGACCCTTACCGGTGAACAATTCCCGGCCGCGAACAGGATCACCGATTCTGATCGCAACACCGTCCGGATCGAAACCAGCTCGGATGTAGGCGATAACACCGCTTAGCTCCTCTTCTCTCAATGCAAAGGCTGGCATCTGACCTTGGGCACGCCCTTCGGTAATGACACTGCGCAAATCATCGTCGGAACTTGCCGTACGAAACTGGCCACGAGCCAGATTGATACCGCTCACCAGATCGCCCTGAGGCCCATGGCACAATGCACACTCTCTTGAATAGACTCGCAATCCGGCCTGGATGGCTTCAGACGTATATTGATGGTCACCCAATTCCTGGGCTGACACGATTCCGCTAGCTGACAATGTCAGAAATGCCAACAAAACCGCTTGCGGCCTGCCATTCCAAACGCTGTCGCGATGCTTGGGGTGCTTCATTTTTGACCTTACCTCCTGTGCTGGAATGCCGAAGCATATAGCCTCTCACCAGCAAGGTCCACTTGGACAGGGGCCAGAGTATCCGGCGCTTTGTGCTCGTTTGGACGGCACTGCGGCCGGTTTCTCTGCTTAAGCTCCTCTGCTATATTTGAAGACAGCCCAGGAGCCTGGATCGCGAATCGGTCTGCGCTGGCACTACTGCCATTAGTCAACAATAACGAGAATACGCAAGAGGTATCACGACATGACACTGCCTAGACAAAACGTCCTTTGGACCCTCGGATTGTTAGTTGCGCTTGTACTTAGCTTGCTGGTGTTTCCGGGGAGCAGCTTCGCCCAAGACAATAGTCAGGGCCGTTATCGTCCGGAAGGCCGTCAAATAGGAATCGCCTCAGGTAGAGAGTTTGATGAGCGCATTTATGAAGTGCGGACTTATGAGCCAGACGTTAATTTGGATGAGTTTGCCGGCGCCATGGTGTTCTATCCCCTGACACTGAGTTTCGATCCACCTAACGGGGCTGTGGCCTTTGTCCCCGGCTATCGTGCTCCCGCCGCTGCCTATGAATGGTGGGGACCGGCGTTAGCCTCACTGGGTTACTCAGTTTTCATATTAGAAACGAATTCACCGACTGACAGCCTTGCTGCGCGAGCCGATGCACTGGTTGCGGCGGTAGACTTCATTAAGTCCGAAAATCAAAACGCGGACGCACCCGTCAATAACAAAATTGACCCGGACAAGATCGCCATCATGGGCCATTCAATGGGAGGTGGCGCTTCGCTGGCTGCGGCCGCTGAACTGGGCGATTCAATAAAGGCGGTCGTGCCACTCGCTCTGTATTGTTGCGAACCCGGCCAATCCTTTACTGGTGACTATAGTAATGTCAGCGCGCCCGCGCTGATCATTGCCAGCGCGACCGACGAAGTCGCAGCACCCGCCGAGCATGCGAAGCTGGTTTATGACTCCGTTGGCAGCAATAAAATCTATATGGAGTTTTCGGAAGGTGATCACGCGTTCCCGACAAATTCTGGGACTGAAAAAGCTACCCTGGGTCGATTCGTTTTAGCGTTCCTGAAGGTAAATCTCGACAACCAATCCAATTTGGCTGGATTGATTGCTGAGCCAAGCAGTGATTACGCCGACAAATTTTCGAGCTACGAGACTTCCTTTTAGTCCTCCTTTTAGCCCTCTTTTTAGTACGGGTGACAAACAAGGCAGTGACCGCATGCAGGCTCACTGCCTTTTACCCTCCCTTGCATTCAGACACAATTTCTTAATCCACCAAGCAATTTCATCAGTTACACTCTGAAATCAGCTGATGTGCCGATTTGCGCACGATCAAGTCAGACCGTATACAAGACGAATATACTAAGGAAGGCTGGGAGATCACTTTGTAATCTCGATAGTCTCCACAAACACCACTTGTCTTATGTCAGAAGAATTATTTCAGCAATACATCACTATCCTGTCGCTTTCGCTGGTTGGCGTATTGCTGTTACGGCGATTGAACATGGCCACCATCGTGGCCTATATCGTGGTAGGGGCTGCCATCGGGCCTTCTGGGTTTGCGCTAATCGCCAGTCCGGAACAGTTCAGCTTTATCGCCGAGTTTGGTGTGGTGTTTCTGCTGTTTGCCCTGGGATTGGAATTCAGTCTCAAGAAGATGCTGACCATGCGCTTCGCGGTGTTTGGCGTCGGCAGTTTTCAGGTGGTTGTCTGTACGGCGGTCTTTTTCTCCGTCGTGTATTTTTGGGGAACCAGCTTCGCTGCCGCCATTATCATTGCAGGTAGCCTGGCGCTCTCTTCAACAGCGATCGTGACGCGTGAGTTGTCCAACAATCGCCAACTGCACAGTTTGCACGGGCAACTCTCTATTGGCGTGTTACTCCTGCAAGACCTGGTCGCGGTGCTGTTCTTGATTATCGTCCCCGTACTCGGCACGGAGAGTAGTGGCGGCCTGGCTCCGGCGCTGGTAACCGCAGTCATCAACAGCGCATTGTTGATTGCAATTCTGTTGGCAGTTGGGCTGTGGATCTTGCCCCCTATCTACAGTGAAGTCAGCAAAAGCAATTCCAGTGAAATTTTTGTACTGACGACCTTGGTAATTGTGTTACTAGCTGCGTGGCTAACCCACGCCTTCCATCTTTCCATGACCCTGGGTGCATTCGTTATCGGCATGATGCTGGGAGAAGGACCAACCAAGTATCAGATTGAAAACGATATCCGCCCCTTCAAAGACATCTTATTAGGATTGTTCTTCGTCACAATCGGCATGAACCTGGATATCGGATTGCTGGTTGTTTATTGGCCACGCATACTGTTGTTTACCGTTGGCCTGATTCTGGTCAAAGGTGTCGCGGTAGCAGCCGTGGTCCGTTTTTTGGGCTATTCATGGCGCGATTCCGCCACCGTCGGGTTCGATTTAGCCCAGGCCGGGGAGTTCGGCCTTGCGCTGATGGCTCTCGCTATTGCAAACCAGGTGGTACCACCGGACCAGGCTTCGATCGTCATCTTGATCGCCATCTTCAGTATGATGGTAAGTCCATTCCTAATTCGACATGCAGCCACTTTAGCCCGCAAGCTGTTCCCCGCCGATTCAGCATCAACCAAGAAACTGCCCATCAATTTACACCTGGAAAACCATGTGATCATCGGTGGCTATGGCCGACTTGGTTCCATGTTGGCTGATACGCTCGATAGCAATGGTATTGGCTACGTCGCTATTGAACGTGACATTGAGATTGTCGAGAAATATCGCAAGCGCGGTAAAAACATTGTTTATGGCGACAGTAACAATGTGGAAATTCTTAACTTATGCCACCTCTCAACAGCAAAGCTGGTGGTGCTCACCTTTAAATCCATCGAAGAAGGCAAAGCGGCAATCACCCGTATCCGCCAAAAGAATGCCAAGGTACCAATGATTGTCAGGTGCCAGAACCACACTCACTATGATGAGCTGATTTCGCTAGGCGCTAATCACGTGTTTCCCGAGCTGCTCGAATCAAGCCTGATGATCATGCGTAATGTGTTGATGATACTTGAATTCAGCGAAGACCAAATCGACGCACAAATTAGTGACTACCTGCAATCATTGCCCGCCGACATCAAACGATAGTCTCTTGGTTCAATTGAGCATGCTCGGAAAACCGATCTCCTATTTCACGACAGTTACCGGACAGGTGGCCTGGTTGGCCACTGCCTGACTTACGCTTCCAAGAAAGGCCCGCTTTAAGGCTGACCGCCCATGAGAACCTATAACGATAAGGTCGACACCATTCTCCTCAGAAAACTTCAGTATTTCTTCCGAAGGATGGCCCCAAACAGAGACGATTTCCGGATCTATATTGAGAGCACCCAGAGCCTTAGAAGTGTCTTGAAGCTCATTCTCTTTCACATGCTGTTCCAGTGCTGTTCTAATTTCTTCCACCGTTTTCATACCATCAGGTGAGTCAAAGGGAAAATTCCCATACCCCCAAGCTTGTGAAACCAATGTGTCGTCGCCCTGCACCATAAGCACACTCACTTTGGCTCCAAATGCATTCGCCAGTGACCCGGCAAATCTAGCTGCATTCAACGATCCTTCCGATCCATCTGTGGGAACCAATATATGGTTTATTGTTGCCATTCCTTTCTTCCTATTCGAGGCTTAAAGCGGGGTAGATTAGAGAGATTTGGGGCTTGGGAATATTGGGATAAGGAAAATTTGATAATAGATTAAATCTATCACCATAGATCCACGAAAGACTGAACAGGTAAGAGGGGCGCAATATGACGAGTTGGTAATTTTAAGATTCTGGAAGAAAAACGGGAGCACTGCTGACAGAGCTCCCGTTTTTTCTGTTACCAATAGACTAATTTTTTGAATTCAGCAACAGCTACTTTGTAGATTGCGGCAAACTGCTACTTTCGAGTTCTGCCTCGCACGTCCTAAGTTAAAATCGAATAAGAGTATTTTCTACTTCAGCAACAGCCACTTTGTAGATTACGGCAAACTGCTACTTTCGAGTTCTGCCCTTATTGAGTTCCCACAACTTCGCGTACTTCATGAACTTGTAGTACGCAGTATTCATACTGCTGAGCAACCCATCTACGCCATCGAGGAAATTGCCTTTAAAGATATAGGATTGAACGAAGGAAACAGGAAAAATAAAAATCAGGATAAATACAGAACCGCGAGCACCTTTCTCAAACTTGTCTTCCGCGCGTGCTTGACTGTAGCGATTGGCCTTGTCGATGCGTTGCGTATAGGTCAGGTTTTCAAAATGCTCAATAGTAGCGTCCGTTTTCTCAATGACACCGTTAATGGTGATGCACTCATGCACTCGGCGCGGTTTGTAACTGCCTGCGCTTTTTCGAAACAGGCGAATCAAACGGTCGCTCTTTTCAAAACTCTTGGGTTCGGTGCCCCAGCGCCGCAACACACGGGCGGATTCTAAAGCATCTGCCTTGTTCTCAGTGACGACTCTGCGTACTTCATCGATATAGTCGTCAGTAAGAATTTCATCGGCATCGACATTCAACACCCATTCGTTACTGCAGAGACTCAACGCGTGAGATTTTTGCTCACTAAAGCCATTCCATTCATTGTATGAGCTCTTCACATTCTCATAGTGGTTAGCGAGCTCTACCGTACCATCGGTACTGCCGCTATCTACCAGAATGACTTCGTCAAACTCCACTAAGCGATCGAGACAGGCACCAATGTTCTCTGCTTCATTCAGCGTAATGACATAGGCACTGACTGGCAGCTTCTTGTAGCCTATTGAAGGAACAGCGGGCTCTGCCGCCGGACTTGGAACAGGCTTAAGATCCGGTAACTTTTCCTCTACTTCGGACACCACCTCTGCTGGCTGTAGTGTTTGCATACATCGATACTCATAGTCACAGCGGAAAGCATTGCAATACTCTCCACAAGGCTCTGTACTTCTTACCAGATGTGCGTTGTCACCCAGTGGCGCCCAAATAGCTTCGTCA
>JAKSCP010000040.1 GCA_022360535.1 Pseudomonadales bacterium
AGCATTAGTTCTTTGCTCGATCGGTAATATTGCACCAGGGGGATTTTGCTGGGACAAACATAAGCGCAAGCCCCGCACTCGATGCAATCGAATAAGCCATGATCCTCCAGAGTCTCAACCGCTTGTTGCTTACTAAAGACCAACAGTTGCTGTGGTAACAAATGAGCGGGACAGGCGTCGGCACAATAGCCGCAACGTATGCAAGGCAGGACAGGTTCCTGGGTAGGAAACTCCTGTGTTGACATGGCTACCACACAGTTATTGGTTTTCTTGATTGGTGAATCCAGATCGTGTACTGGCTCCCCCATTAGCGAACCACCGGCGAGAGTACCCTGGTGGGACTGTTTATCTATTCCGCACAGAGTCAGCAAGTGGGAAATTGGCGTACCTATAGGCACGTCAAAGTTCTTTGGCGTGCGCAATGGAGTTCCGGTCAGTGTGACTACTCTGCTAATGCAGGGCAGGCCTCTGCTGACTCCATGCATACAGGCGGCAGCAGTACCCGCATTCAAGACAACTACACCCACATCGATAGGTAAACCTGAGCTGGGAGTTTCGCGGCCAGTGGCAGCAAAGACTATCTGGCTCTCGTCACCGGCTGGGTAGCTTGGCGCCACAATCTTCAGCTGCACTGAGCTTCCAGTAATTTCTGAACGAAGTGCGTCGATGGCCTCGTTCATGTTTGACTCGATAATCAGTTGGCAGCTGCTGGCCAGGCAGGCGGCTTGCAGAATCTCTGCACCCTGGATGACCTCTTTTGCCCGTTCCCGAAGTAGTGCCTCATCACAACTGATGTAGGGTTCACATTCGGCAGCGTTGATTACGAGCTGATCGATGTTCCTGGCAATGCCGTGCCGGAGTTTTAGAGCCGTCGGAAAGCCAGCGCCACCCATACCGCAGATTCCAGCGTCCTCAATTCGCTGCAATAAACTGTCGTGTTCGAGCGCGCGATAATCTTCAATAGCTGAGACTTCAAGTGGATTATCTTCACCATCGCATTCCAATACGATGCACGGTTCGGGCGCTGCGTTGCCAGAATGACTCTGGCTTTGTTCAACGGAGAGTATCTTGCCTGATGTGGGGGCGTGCAGGTTCAAACTGGATTCAGAGTTTGCTATTGCGATGGTCTGAAACTTGAGAACCTTGTCTCCAACTTCGACGCAGGGAATGGAGGCGTCACCCTGATGTTGTTGCAGAGACAGTACCAATCGCTCCGGTAAAGGAGTCGGCATGATACGGGAACGCAGCGACTCCAGTTTATGAGGTGGAGGCTTTATTGCTCCGAACTTAACCCCGCGCTTGCCCAAACCTAGCATGGCACAACCCCGCTTGGCTGAGTGGAAGGCCACTGGCGTGGGGACGGTTGAACTTCAATCATGTCAATGCAATCGACCGGGCATGGATCAACGCATAGGTCACATCCAGTGCATTCTGCTGCAATGACAGTGTGCATCAGCTTCGTTGCGCCTAAAATCGCATCGACCGGGCAAGCCTGAATGCATTTGGTGCAGCCAATACATTCTTCCTCGCGAATGACCGCGACTGTTGTCGGTGTGGGAGTACCGTGGGCTGGATCCACAGGTTCCTGTTGTTCATTGAGCAACCAGGAGAGCCGCCTGATGGTTTGTGTTCCACCGGGCGCACATTTATTGATTGCCTCTCCCTTGGCTATGGCGCGTGCATAGGGTAAGCAACCAGCGTAAGAGCATTGACCGCATTGGGTTTGAGGAAGTTCGGCGTTGATTAGATCGACGATCGAGTGCTGAACCCGTTGTTGCTTACGCACTAAAGAAATGAGACGCAGGGAAACCAACAGCGTAAACAATGCGAGCAGCGAACCGACGACAACTAGGAATATTGGATTCTCAATGAAGGGGTTCATCACACCAGTCCCGCATACCCCAGGAAGCACATCGCCGCGATACCGGCAGTGATAAGATCCAGGGGCGGACCTCGCATAAAATCCGGGGCTTCAGAGTTGTCAGTTCTCTGCCGAATGGCGGCGAATGCAATGAGCGATAAAGCAAACCCAATAGCCGAACCCAGACTATAGATCACCAACTGGAAACTGGAGAGAAGGCTGGATGTACTAATCAGTGTCGAACCGATCACAGCACTGCTGATACTCAACAGGGCGACAGCATAGCCTTGGCGACGCACGGTCAACGGGAATTTGTCTTCAATCAGTTTAATGAGACCAATACCCACTAATGCGCTCACCGTAATGAACAGCAGTAAACTAAGAAATTCCAGGGAGAGAGGAGAGAGAATCCATCGATAGAGTAGCAGGTTGATACTGCAAGCAACGAATAGCAGTAGGCCGGCAAGCGAGGCGAATTCAATGGCGTGTTTGAGTCGACGGCTGAAGGCGAATAGTGGCGACACGCCCACCAGTTGCACGAAGAATAGGTTGTTGACCAGCGCCGCCGCAATGATGGTGCTAAAGAAGGTAGACAAGGCGCGCCGAAATCCCAAATGAACGAAACAAGTTCAAGGATTCTAACACGGCTATCAGTCCGCGAAGAGGATTGAGCACTCGTCGATACTGCCTGGTTACCGCAGTTTTCGCTGAAGTAACCTACTCAGATTCGAACAAGTTTACCGAGTGGGAAGAGGGTATTCGGTATTGGCTAAGAATCGCCTCTTCAGAAGCGAGTGCGTCAGTATGATTGATGACCATTTGATAGCCATTCTTGTTTTCAAAGACAATGTTCTCGGCTTCGTTTTCAGCCAACATGTTAGCGAAATGTTGAAAGTCCCGGATGGGTACGCCGTTTACGTATTCCACAACCCAGTTCCGCCAATCGTGATATCCGAGATTCACATCGGCAGCAAGCACTTGCAAGGCGACGACCAGCTCACGTCTATCTGGTGAGCTCCATTCATTGCGAGCCTGCAATAAACTCACCGGTGCACTGCGACTCCAATCGTTGCCCCAGCGCTTGATTAGATTCATATTCAAGGGCACGAATAGAACGCCACCATAGATATAGTATTGGGGGATTTCGTCGAAACGTTCACCACGCACCAGGCTGTAATTCTGTAATGCTTTCTCAGCGTACAAGTCGACCGTACGTTCTCTGCCATCGCGGGAGTAGGTGATCTCCAAGGTATCACCGATATGATGCATGTCGATGGCGTGCTTGTAATCGGTCAGCAAATCTTCGGTTAATTCGATAGTGCCATCGTCGGCAACTTCGTAATCATCAATTTTTAGAATGACATCATTCTCTTGAAGAACACCGTCTGCTGGCGAATCAGGGAACACCTTGATGACCAGCACGCCGTTTTGGTCCTTTTCCAGACCGTAGGCCAGTTTCGCAGATGGACTGTCGAGGGTCTGGGTTCGAAAGCCGAGGTCTGGAAAACCATCGAGTTCGCCGTCCTCGCTATCTTGCAAGACATGTCGGACAACGCTGGGAGGCACAAAGTAACCCAGGTTTTCGGCGCGGCCGCCGGCATTGGCTTGCATGACGACCCCTACTATTTGCTGGTCGACAATGACCGGTCCACCACTGTTGCCTGGGTTGATTGCTGCATCGATCTGACCGGCTAAAAGGTAGGCGCCGGCATGGGCATAGACTTGTTGTTCTACTCGAGAAAGAATTCCTTTTGTGATGCTGAGGGTTTTGCCACCAATTGGATATCCATAAACAGATACCTCTTGCAGAGGTTCAGGCAAATCTCCGATGGTCAATGCTTTCAGGTCGCTGAAGAAGCCGGGTTCATCCACAGTGATTAGAGCCAAATCGGCTTCATGGGAAACGAAGGTTACCCGGGCCTGATAACGTCTGGGATCATTGTGCTTCTGTGCCTGCACATAGCTGGCATTGGCAACAACGTGAGCATTAGTGAGAATGCGATTGCCTATAATGACTGCACCAGAGCCACTACTTTGTCGTGGCGTCAACAAGCGCCAGGGAGTGAAATAATCTGGGGCCGCTTGTGTGGTATAGATCTTGATGACGGAGTCTTCAATATCCCGAATCTCGCTCAGCTGAGCATTGGATAGGCTGCTCAACATCACACCCACGGTCAGCAGAATTGTACTTAGCGCTCTGACAAGTGAGTACCTGGTGCAGGGGGTGAGTCTCATAGCTATGTCCAACAATTTCAGGAATTCAGGTTTTGTGACCAGTGCCCAAGCTTATTACTTTCATCTGGCTGGTGCCAGCAAGTCTGGGTTCGGAGGAGGCCGGAAGAGTGAGAAGTGCCGCGAAACGGTGCTCCGCCTTGGAAAACAAGACAACTAGGTGACGCGCATACCTGGTTCTGCACCAGTGTGGGGCTCCAGTAACCAGATGTCTTTTCCACCTGGGCCAGCGGCTAAAACCATACCTTCGGACATGCCAAATTTCATTTTGCGTGGTTTCAGATTAGCGACCACTACGGTGAGCTTGCCCACCAGATCATCTGGAGAGTAAGCCGATTTAATCCCGGAGAAGACATTGCGCGTAATTGCCTCGCCGTTTTTGTCCGGACCAAGATCGAGAGTGAGTTGCAGCAGTTTATCGGCACCTTCAACATGGCTGGCGGATACGATACGAGCAATACGTAGGTCGACTTTAATGAAATCATCGAACTCAATCTCAGCTTCAAAACCAGTGGCATCTTCAGGTGCTGCTGCAGCCTGTTGCGTCGTCTGTTTGGATTGCTTTTCGTATTCCTGCTGAGTGGAATTGACCATGGCTTCTACCTTGTCGCTTTCGACGCGCGTAATCAGCGGTTTAAACTTGTTTACCCGATGTTCGGTTAGCACGCTGTCCAAATCGTCCCAGCGCAGCGGTTCGACATTAAGAAACTCTTCTGCTTTTTCCGAGAGAGCAGGTAACACCGGCTTCAAATAACAAACCAGTAAACGGAATGCGTTAATGCCAGTACTGCAAATGGCTTGTAACTCCGGCGCTTGTTTGTCCGACTTGGCAATAACCCAGGGTTGCTTGTCATTGATGTATTGATTGGCCTTGTCCGCTGCCGCCATGATGAGCCGAATGGCCTTGCCGTATTCACGCTCTTCATAGTGCTCGGTGACGGTTTCCTTAATACTCTGAATTTCTTGCAGCAATTCGGGGTTGTCCAAATTCGCGGCTAACATGCCGTCGAATCCCTTGCCGATGAATCCGGCACAACGGCTGGCAATATTGACCACTTTACCGACCAGGTCAGAATTAACCCGCTGCACAAAGTCTTCAAGATTGAGATCCAGATCATCGATTCCGGAAGCCAGTTTGGCAGCCAGGTAATAGCGCAGGTATTCCGGATTGAGATGGTCCAGATAGGTGCGGGCATTGATGAATGTGCCGCGGGATTTGGACATCTTCGTGCCATCAACCGTAAGAAAGCCATGAGCGAATACGGCCGTTGGCGTGCGGTAGCCCGAGCTGGTCAGAACCGCCGGCCAGAACAGTGTATGAAAATTGATGATGTCCTTACCAATGAAATGATAAAGCTCTGCATCAGAATTCTTATTCCAATAACTGTCGAAGTCGTAGGCCTCGCGCTCGCAGAAATTTTTGAAGCTCGCCATGTAGCCAATGGGCGCGTCTACCCAGACATAAAAGTATTTGCCGGGCGCATTGGGTATTTCGAAGCCGAAATAGGGAGCGTCGCGACTGATATCCCATTGCTGCAGTTCTTCATCCAGCCATTCGCTGAGTTTATTGGCTACCTGATCCTGCAGAGTGCCACTGCGAGTCCACTCTTTAAGCATGTCGGAAAAGGCGGGCAGGTCGAAAAAGAAATGCTCCGATTCCTTTTCCACTGGCACTGCGCCGGAAATCGCAGAACGGGGCTCGATTAGTTCTGTTGGGCTATAAGTCGAACCGCACACTTCGCAGTTATCGCCGTACTGGTTTTCTGCTCCGCATTTAGGGCAGGTACCCACAATGTAGCGATCAGCCAGAAAAAGCTCTTTCTCTGGGTCGAACAACTGGGTGATAGCACGGCGTTTGATATGGCCATTGCTATCCATTGCCAGATAAATGCTCTCCGAGAGCTGGCGATTCTCGTCAGAATGAGTGGAGTGAAAATTGTCGAAACCAATCAGAAAATCAGCGAAGTCCGCCTCGTGCTGTTGCTGCATCGTTTCAATCAATTGTTCGGGTGTTATCCCCTGCGCTTCCGCACTCAGCATGATGGCTGTGCCGTGCGCGTCATCGGCGCATACATAGATGCAGTCGTGGCCGCGCATTTTTTGCAGGCGCACCCAGATGTCGGTCTGAATGACTTCCATCAAATGACCAAGGTGAATGGCGCCATTTGCATAAGGCAGCGCGCTGGTAACGAGGATTTTGCGTTTCACGGATTTAGCTTGTTTCGAATAAAGGTGAAGGGCAGGGGTCGAGCGGCTTTAAATTTCGACCATCTCGAAATCTTCTTTGCCG
>JAKSCP010000039.1 GCA_022360535.1 Pseudomonadales bacterium
CAGGATGCTGTGCCGGGTCAGCGGTCATCAATTCGATGTAGCTGTCCAGGAAGCGATTCTGGTCGTAGCGACCATCGTTGGCTATCAAGCTATGTATCAGGGCCCGGGCACAATGGGCATTGAGTGTGTTCTCACCAGCCTTCATGCCCTGGTGGTAATGCACATTGGACTGCTCCCAGAATTCACGTTTGCCCTTCAGAATGACATCACCAACGATCTCTGCCTGTTCATGGTTACGGCGCGGGCCTCTGCCTCCATGACTGGTTGAATGCAGTGACATAATAGAAGAAGGATGATGATCGGGCGCATCCTCAAATCCCGTGATACCTCCTCGAAATTGTCGAAAAATATCCATAGGGTTGTAGTACCAGTGCACGGGCATGGCCAGCGCATCCGCCACAAACATCGACTGCAAGGCGGCGACCGCTCGTTTTCGAGCTGAAGTCAAAGCATCCATAGAATATATCACTAGAGTAAGAGTCAGGTGATTTGATACGCTTGGCCCGACGTATCGGTTCAACGGGGCTCCTTGATTTAGAGCAAAACCCGTCTGGGAGAAAGGCATTAAGCTGACATTATTTCGTGAAGGAACTCACTATGAAGAGTCGTTGTATTACTTCAATCAATCGGGCAACTCTGCTGATTGCTACATTGTTTGCTATGGTGGCATGCACAAGCAATGATGGCGCTTTTCCTCCCATCGCCAACCCGCCACCATTTGATTATGCCGATGGTGAAGAATTGCGCTCCGGCATGCATCAATTGGCTTTTGAATTGTTACAACTGGATTTGCTGATGGAATCAGAGGACGTTCGTGATACCAATTATCAACAAGAGGTTGTACAAACCCTGGAGAGTATCGAAAGAATTAGCGGCCGCATAAGACAGTCAGATCTGAGTTCGCGGCATCGGTTTCTACTGGATGATATGACCCGGTTTTTATCTACCGTATCCCGGGCCAAGCGCAACGCCGAAAGCAACCCTCCTCGTTACTATGCGACTGGTCAGGTTTCCGGTGCCTGTACGAACTGCCATCGTTCTGCCAGCTAGCAGTCAGGCGATCCACACAGAAGAGCTACAAGGAATGTGGTGCGAGTAATCAGGATTCGGTGGTGGATGCTAAAGCTGCCGGGTTCTGCCACCAATGATCGATTGAGTTGGCATAGTAGGCTAACAACTTTCGATGGTCCTGATTGACCCGGTAATGGTCATCTTCTTCAGTCAGTAGTTTGCGTTTAGTCAGGATATTGAGGCTATTGGCCAGGGTCGCCTGTCGTGGTTTTTCTTCTGTTTTCATCGGCGCCCCGCCTTCGATGAGATCATCGATAAACTTGTCACAGCGACTGAATATCTCCAGGGAAGTCAGCACTTCGTCATCTGAACTTAGCATCACCGCAGCGATGACCGGGACAGGCAACACTGGCATGACATAGCGCAGCGCATCCATGAGTTCATCTGCCAGCGTTTTGACTCGGGTGAATCGCGTTTCCTTGTCCAGATGATTGAACTCCAGTTCGCGTTCAGAACAGTAGTCCACCATGGAAACTGGAATGCCGAAATTGACACTGGCATAGCCATAGCGTCGCCAGCGGGCACGGGAACCCGCAAACAGATTCAGTCGTAAGAAGCGCCAGAACCTTCTCACGTTTTCGATCAAGCCAGGCCGAGAGGATTTGTCATCCCAGTTCAGAAGATTCTGGTCTTCGAGCACCTGATCATAATTGATGCTGGCTGGAAGAAACACGATATTGCGATCAGTTTGCCAGTCATAGTTGCGCAAGATGTAGTCCAGAAATCCCAGGCGCGGTTCTGCCAGTTTGCCATCCCGACTCAGGCCGCCTTCGAGAAACACCGCCTGGCAAACACCGCTCTGAGTGGCCATGTACACATATCGCTCCAGCACTTTCCGATACAGTGGATTTTGCGAGCCGCGGCGGACGAAGAATGCGCCCATGGCACGGATTAACATTTCCAGAGGAAATATGCGCGCCCATTCTCCAGCGGCGTAGGAAAGAGCGACCCGTTCAGCCACCAGATAACTGATCAAAACATAATCCATATTGCTACGATGATTCATCACGAATACCACGGTCGATTCCGGATCGATCTCGCGCAGCGATTTGGGGTCAGCCGCAGCCACCCGCACCCGGTACATAAAGCGTGCAACTTTCTTGGCCAGCCAATAGAAGACACGAAAATAGACGTAGGCATTAAAGGAAGGAACGATCTCCCTCGCATAGCTACGCACTCTTTGCTGTAGCACTTCCCGGGGAATGCTCTCCTCTTTGGAGAGGGACTCGATCATGGCCAGAATGTCCTGATCGAACATCAGCTGATCGATTAATACCTGACGCTTGGTTTGCTGGAGCGGACGAATCTTGATCTGCAGGCCAGTATTGATCTTGTCCACAGCCTTGTTCAGACGCCGGCTTACATACCAGCGAAAACCCGGGAACAAAATGCTCATCACCAGCGCATAAACCGTTGCTGCTAATAATAGAAGGAAGAACCAGGTGGGAATGCTGACGGTGGACGAAAACATGGTCTCTATTATTATTGTTTGCCCCGTAGGCGACAGCTTTCGGGCTATTTAGCTGTAGACTACCGGGATTTACCACAGGAGTAAAAAGTCGTCCGCCTGTATTTTCTGTTTGGTCCCATTTAGTATTGAACCAGTATCGAGCTTAAGAAAGATTCATCAACAGCAGAAACCAGCAATGAACAAAGCTTACGACGTTCCGTATATGTTGAGGACGCGGGACTACTACCGCGCCCAGGGCTACGACAAGGATTATCAATGGGCGCACAATTCCGATGCGCCTTTCACGCCACTGGCGAAGCCGCTGGCAGGCAGCACTCTTGCAGTCATCACCACGGCCATGCCTGATACTGAACAAGGTCGAGCGGAGCGTCGGGTTTATTCAACCGTCTGCGATCCGATTCCTGACTCTATGTACACCGAAGAGTTGTCCTGGGATAAGGGAGCAACTCACACCCGGGATGTGAATTCATTCTTGCCATTAGTGCAACTTGGTGAACTGGCAAAGCAGAATAAGCTGGGGGGTATAACTTCTCGATTTCATTCGGTGCCGACCACTTACAGTCAGCGAGCGACCAGAGAGCAAGATGCGCCGGAGATTCTGAAGCGTTGTCTCGAAGATGGAGCCGATATCGCGCTCCTGGTTCCGTTGTGACCAGTCTGTCACCAGACCGTGAGTCTGGTAGCACGCCATCTTGAAGCCAACGGCATCCCAACATTGATTCTTGGTTCAGCAATCGACATCATCGAGTACTGTGGTGTGCCGCGCTATGTGCATGTTGATTTTCCCCTCGGCAATCCCTGTGGCAAACCCTATGACACAGAGATGCAGCTCGCCATCATGGAACAAGCCCTCGACTTTTTTGAGTCGGCGTCTGCAGCAAATTCAGTTCACAGACTTGATTATCGTTGGAATGAATCCGAAGACTGGCGAGATGCTTATGCTGAAGTCACCGATAACAATCGTGAGGAGCTGTTTGCGAAAGGTGAAGAGAGGAGGAGGCAACAAGCCTTGTTGAAAGGTAGTGGCAAACCCTTTCTCAACAAGATTGAGTGAATTCAGGGTCTAGTCAAAAAGTTCTGCCATTTGCTGTGTTACTTTAGCCACAGACTCGAAGTCTTCAACTTCGTAGTACATATCTTTTAGCACTGCATAGACCGTTTCATCTGCCTGACTGCCTTCGTCCTCCAGAATCTCCATATAAGTGAGTAAGTGACGGATCGAGGATTCGTGATTGGATAATTGGCGATGAGCATTGGCAAGTCCCAAAGCGACTCTCGCATCATTGCGGCTCGACAACCGTTGCCAACAGCTGAATGTGGAAACAGCATCAGTCCACCTTTCTCGTTCTTCATAGAGCTGACCCACTGCTCGCAGTGCGCGCAACTGATAGTCCGGACGTAACACCTTAATTGCCAGGATGCCTTCGTAAGCGGATATCGCCGAGGGTATATCTCCTTCAGCCAGGAAATAGTCGCCATAGAAATCGAGAAGTGCAGAGCGATCTACGGAGCTGAGTGCTGCGAAGTTTCGGTTTAAGCCATCCAGCCGTTGTTTGGCTTGGGCGAGGTCTGATTGCCTGTCGGCATCGGTAGACTGGAGCAGTAATTGAACTTCTTCCAGGACAATGCCAGTTGAGTAGCTCACTTGTGCCATTCCCGGTTCCCGGGACGATATGGGATTACCGAGATCATCGTATCGAGTAAAAAATTCTACTTCACCACGCAGTTGAGCTTGCACGGCCGGGTCAACAGAGTTGAACAGCTTATAGATCAAATTAGCAATTTTGACTCCAAGCTCAGAAATTCTACGTTGATGGCTTGATGACCTGCCTTCTGATGCCTCATTGGCTTGCCGTCTCAACTGCAACAATTGGCTATAGCCTGCTACGAGCTCAGGGATTTCTTCGTCATCCAGGTATCTCTTGTCGTAGAGGAATGCTACCCGGTCGGCAAGCTCGTCTGTGTATTCGGGATCACTTGCCATATACCAGGCCATGAGATCTAGTATTACCGGCACCTGATCCAGAGAATAAACGCCGCGATTAACACGCATATTCAGCAGAGCATCTTCATAGAGTGTGCGGGCTTCTTGCTCGTCCCCGACAATGCGCTGAGCTTTCGCCAATCCAAGCAGAATTGTGGCCCTTTCTTCAGTCCACGCGTTGTTGGTTCTGTCCAACTGTATAAGTTCATTTTCCAGCTCCAAAGCTTCCGACATGAGAGACATGTACTCTGAGAGCTCGTCGTTGTTTTCTGAGTCTGCAGAGTTTGCGAAGTAGTCGTTAGCATGAAATTGGCAACCAAATTCCCCCAAAGGACCAGCTTGCACGTCAGATGTTTGGGCAGCTGTTCCGTTCGAGAGCCCCAGGCAAACAATGATTGCTGCAGTGCTTGCCGGTATCGGGGGCAGGAGATGATATTTTTGGGATAGCATAAGGATAGTGTTCAGCAGCGGGATTGGATTCACTCCGAACAGGACGGTTGCTTAAGGCTATTCGCGCCTGTTTAAGCCGTCAACTCCAGCTGGCACATTGCCATTTTTCTGCCATGTTTGCTGATTACTCGGATGCGATGGGAGCACAGCTCTACACGCTGGTAAGCTGGGATTCTGGTTGAGATTTCGCTTAGGTGTTAATCTGAAACCGTAGCAGTCAATAAACAAACTAAAGCTACCTGAGTCCTTTTTTCTGCATGGCTGACAAATGCCAAAACCATCCGAATGCTCCAGCCGTTGAGACTTGCGCACGTTGTTCTATTCCTCTCTGTGGAATGTGCGCCAACTTCACGGACGATGCCGTGCTATGCGAGAACTGTGTGGAGTTATGGCAGGCCGAGCAGACAGTCGCGAGAGAAACGCAGCGCATAGAGCAGCAGCAGGCGCGCGAAAGGGCAGCGGTTGAAGTAACTGCACAGCAAGAGGCCACGCCAGTTGTTGTTCGCCGCAAACAGTCCAATCCGCAGTTAATTCCGTTGGTGGTTACAATTGTCTGTGTGACAATTATTGTAGCCAGGCAGCTGTTTTTTTCGGCACCAGATTTTGTGCCGCTGGATGATGAAACTCGTATCAGGCAATTGCGAATTACGTCGTTTGAGGAATGCATGCGGGTATTCGCCCAAATCGGTCAGGCGCTTGCCCGCGGTGATACCCCTAGCGATTCTTTGCGCTGTGATGGATCGGGACAGGGCAACATCGTTACCCGCGAAGGCAACAACGTCATCATCGAACATCCACAACCGGATTTTTATGGCTACTCGCGCATCTATGTGAGTCGCAATAGTCCCGAACCAACGCTTGTTGATTAGGTCCTAAGTTCGAAGGGCAATCGCCAGGTTTAGAGTGGGGTACTCAGATTACTCTTCCAGAATATAGGTATACCGGCCATTGGGTGTTTGCCGAAATATACCCGTCGCAAGATCTCCATTGTCCAAAATAAAATCCAGTTGCCTGATTTCTTCGACCGGAGCGGTCGCACCAAAGATTGAAATGGCAGCGTAGGGATAGTTGTCAGGACCTTCCCAGTTCCAGTTGCCACCGAGAGCGGTATCGGCAAGCCAGCGATTGTTGTCGATGATTAATTCATTAGCCGCTTCCGGTGGTAGCACGATATGACTGTCGTCAGGGTAGCGTCCGTTATTGGCATTCCAGCGCCGGAATTCTCTTCCAAATTGACCGAGTTCGAGAGCTGTTTCCACCAGAGTCGCTCGAACTGTGTATTCCTGGTACACGGGCGCAGCTACCGATATCAATACGCCAATGATGGAAACCACCATCAACAGTTCAATCAGGGTGAAGCCCTTGCTTATGTTTATGTTTGGTCTTGGCACTTTTTCCTCTGTGCAGACACATTATCCCTCCCTTTGAGCCAGGTCCAGGGCGATAGAGTAATGGCCTGGAATGCCAGGAAAGTTGGGCATTTCAGGAAATTTCTAGTATCGATGAATAATTATTATTTTATGATAAACATAAAATATTCATTGACTTTCATAAATTAGTTGCTATTTTGGTAGTCCATGCATATTCGGATCAATCTCGACGTTGAGATGGCCAAACAGAAAATGTCGCTGACCGAGCTTTCCGGTCGCATCGGCATTTCCCTGACTAATCTCTCTCTATTGAAAACCGGGAAGGTGAAGGCGATCCGCTTCACTACCCTGGCTGCAATCTGCCAACAACTGCAATGCCAGCCGGGCGACATACTCGAATATGTGGAAGAGGATGGACTAGCTAATAACTAGCGAGCGATACCACTATGAATAACCAAGATTATTTGTTCCCTGGACTGGCCTGCATCGGTTTGGCAATCCTTTATCCGGTATATTGGGTTGCTGAAGTCTCTATCAGAGGCCTGGGCTTTGACAGCATGAGTGAGGGCATTCATGTTTTAGACTTCATATTTCTTGCCACTGGATTGCTTTCCGCCTATGTGTTCTTCAGCTTGCGCGATCGACTGAGCACCGAGAACAACTACTTCGGTGTGGATGTCACTCTGTTGATCTATGTTTGCTCTACCGTGGTGTTTGTTGTGAGTTTATTCGCTGTGGGGGTGTGGTACACAACGTATGGGCAGGGGTTGAGTGGCAACGTAGCTGAGGTTACAGAAATAGTGATTGCAGTCATTTTCTTCGGCAGCTTGGTCGTGTTCGGCATTCTGGAAATTCTGATCGGTATTCTGATCATGCGCGACTCGAGAGAATTGCCCTCGATACTCACTCCTGCAGCCATCGTTTGTCTGCTCATGGGAATGGCTAACCTTAGTATTTTCTTTTCGTTTCTAACTCTGTTTCTATTTCCTGTACTGCTGATAATCCTGACATACTACTTCATGCGCCAACCTGACATGGTCGAGGTTGTTTGAAACTCTCAATGCAGTTAACTGGGCAGGGGCATATAAACTTAGTAAAAGCAGGATGCTTGCTGTTCCTGTTCTCTGTCTACCTCACAACCCATGGTCAGGGAAATGTAGAAGAGAATGGGCCTGACTTAATCGAAGCACTGCAAAGCGGCGGATTGGTTGTGATCATGCGGCACGCCCAATCTCCTGCAGAGCCACCGCAAGTACCCTTGCTAAATAACGATAACTTCGATGGGGAAAGACAACTGGATGCAACAGGGCGCCAGCAGGCTTCCGCGATGGGAGATGCATTGGAAAGGCTACAGATTGACTTCGGACTGGTGCTCAGCAGTCCAGCCTATCGAACACTCGAGACTGCAAAGTATCTTGGTTTTGATGATGTCGAAGAGAGATCGATGTTAGGCAATCAAGGCATGCAAGCTTCCAGTGATACTGCGGGTGAATGGTTGCGGGAGCAGACTAAGCAAGTTCCTGACAGCGGCAATACGCTGTTGATCACTCATTCACCCAATGTAGCGTCCGCATTTCCTGATTTGCTGCCAACAATTCAGCAAGGCGAAATCTTATTGTTCGATCCACAACGTCCTTCTCAAACCCTGTTGGGTAGAATCTCTATCGATCAATGGGAAGCGCTGCAGCAGAACAACTAAACAAGCACTAGCACACTAATCTCCTGGGTGTGTCGCAGATAACGGAGTCGATTACATAATCTGCAACTTCCAACATCTCTGGATACCCGCCTGCCGTTTGTGGGGAAATTCCGTATGCCCCATCAACAAATAGTGAGGGGGTGGATTCAATCTGATAGGCGAAATTGGTCAGAACCGCCGCATCGACTAAAGCCGATGTTGAGTCGGCATTGTAAACGTCGATGAAGTCGGAGACTGCAACACCCTGGCGCTGAAAAAACTCCAACAAGCCTTCTTCTGTTCCGATTGTGGATTCTTCATTTTGGAAGGCGGCATAGAACTGTTCCTGGGTAGTGGTGGGCAATCCCAGTTCCTGCGCGGTGTAGTAAACCCGGGCGTGGAAGCGCATTTCCTCTGACCAGATCGCTGGCACACGAGTGAGCTTGATGCCATCGCCGAGTTCGGATTCCCAGCTACTTAGAAAAGGTTCAAAACTGGCACAGGGTCGACAGGGATACCAGAAGAAGGCAACGACTTCGGTAGAGAGACTGTCGGTGACATCAATTGGGGGATTGAGAGCGATGTAGTGAGTGCCTTCTTGATAAGGTTGTTCGTTCTCGTTGTCAGCCACCGCTGCCACTAGGGTCCCATCGTTGCTTCCTTCGTTCGCCAACTCCGGTTGCACATCTGGGGACTGATTGAAATCCAATGCGATGAATCCGACTGTTACAGCGACGGCAAGCATGGCGGGAATTGCAGCCCAGGGGCGACGGTACCAGATTTCTCTATTTGCAGTTGCCTGCAATGTTTGCGGTATCTGTCGGTATTTTTCTGAAGGTGAAACAAGAGAAATTTTGGATAGTTCCTTCTCCAATTCTTCGAAGTCTTCATCTCTGCCTTCTCTAAATTGCTGGTTCATGAATGATCTCCTTCAGTTTTTGCAATCCTCTGCGGTACCAGGACGCAACAGTGTTCGGTTTCTCGCCAGTGACGCTGGCGATCTCGTCAAAGGTCAGGTCGCCGAACAGTTTCATGATTAAGACTTGTTGTTGATTGCCATCAAGGTTGGACAGCTGCTGCAATATCTGCTGGCTGAACACTTTCTGTTCGCCAGCCTGTTGCGACAAATCGATGAAGTTGCCCATGGCTGATTCATCTGTAAAACGCGCAGCTTGCTTATTGCTGTGTAATGCCTTGTTTCTTACTACCTGGAACAGATAAGCGGCAAGGTCCCGCGGTGCTTCTTTTAGCTCCGACACGGCGAGGACTGCAGACAACACCGCGTCCTCCGCACTCGCGCGATCTTTGGTGATGGCGATCGCTGCGATGTAGAGCTGGTTTTGCCTGGCTCGAAATAGTTCGGCCAGCTGATTTAGCAGGGAGCTGGATGGCACAAAGGATCCTCTTTGCTATAAAGAGTCGCTAGAACGCCAGTTTTGTGCAAGTGCCAGTGGAATTAGAAATGCTGCCAACTATGCTGGCATGCCCAGTTTTGCGCCTCTGCACGTTTTTGGTTACTGTGATCCCTTCGTTTTTCTGCATTCCGAGGTAGTCCGCAACATGAGATCCTCCTTGTTCACGAAATTTCTGCTTTTGGCACTTTTTGCAGCAGCCAATAATTCCTTTGCGCAAACGCCGGATCGCGAAGCGCTGGGCAGGGCTGGTCCCTATCAGGTGGCGTATTACTCCCAGCTTCCTGAGGTGCCCGAGTTTGGGGCGGCTACCCTCTATTTTCCGGCCAACAAGGGCGATGACTTTGGCGGAGTTGTGGTGTCGCCGGGATTTTATGAGCAACAGGAAAACATGAGTTGGTGGGGTCGTCATCTCGCATCTCACGGCTATGCGGTGCTGACTATCGATACTAATGAGCTTACCGACGATCCCTCTATGCGCGCCGACGCCTTAATGGCGGGTGTGGAATTATTGCGATCCGAGAACACACGCATGGGTAGTACCTTGCGGGGAAAGATTCTTGCTGATCGTATGGCAGTGATGGGTCATTCCATGGGTGGTGGTGGCACCTTATTGGCGGCTAACGAACACAGCGGTGAGTTAAAGGCTATTATTCCTTTTACACCCTGGCAACCCGATGGAGATTTCAGCTCAGTGGCGGTGCCTACGCTGCTGATTGCCGGTGAAATCGATCGCATTGCACCGACCGCGGAGCATTCACGCCCCCACTATGAAAGCCTTGCCGACGATCTGACCAAGATGTACCTGGAAGTGAAGGGCGGCAATCATTTCATTGCCAACAGTGA
>JAKSCP010000358.1 GCA_022360535.1 Pseudomonadales bacterium
ACGGTTGGAGAAGATGGCGACAATTTGTATTTACTGGATACTCACTCGTTGGAACTGGCGGTGATCTCACAACCAGAATCTCGTGCCAATCACAGCGATGGCGGTTTTGCCTGGTCACCGGATAGTAAGAGTTTCTATCTCGCCACCAATCTGGACCGCGAGTTTACGGCGCTAATGCGTTACGACCTGGATGCGGAGCGATTCCAGCTGGTGGAAGCCAGTGACTATGACATTGGTAATGTTTCGTTGTGCGGTGCTAACGATGAGTATCTGGCCTGGACTGTTAACGAAGATGGATTCGAAAAACTGAATTACAAAAGCGTTGCGGGTGGTGACGTGCAAACGGTTTCCGGATTGCCGGAAGGGGATTACAGTCTGAGCTGCGCCGACCAGTCACCTATGATGGCCATCCGGACCAATGGCTGGCGCACGCCAGGTGATATTCACAGCTTTGATTTTTCAACCAAGCGACTTCAACGAACGTTCGCTTCCAATATGGCTGGGTTGGACGCTGATCGTTTAATCCGCCCGGTGAGTGTGCGTATGCCAGCGCAGGATGGTGTGATGTTGCAAGGGCTTCTGTACTTGCCTGATGACGACTCCTATCAAGGCGACGGTGCACCGCCAGTGATCTTCGAAGTACATGGCGGTCCCACCGGTCAGTCACGACCTACTTTCGATCCAATCGTTCAATACCACGTGGATAGAGGCGTGGCGGTGTTTGAACCGAATGTGCGCGGCTCCACCGGTTTCGGTCGCACCTATGTCACTCTGGACGATCGCACCAGGCGTTTGGACAGTGTGCGGGATCTGGTGGATATGCTGGACTTTTTCCGAGCTGACGGTCGCGTGGATGTGGATCGTGCTGCTGTAAGCGGAGGTTCCTACGGTGGCTACATGGTGAATGCGGTATTGGCAGCTTATCCGGACTCCTTTAAGGCGGGTGTGTCGCGATACGGGGTTGCCGACTGGGTGACTGCTCTGGAAGTAGCCTCTCCCGCATTAAAAGCGTCCGACAGGATCGAATACGGTGATATCAATTTGCCAGAATGGCGCAGTTTCTATGAAGTGAATTCACCCATCGTGCAGGCGGATCGCATCGAAGTGCCGGTACTGTATTCTCATGGCGAGATGGATCCGCGCATCGACATCGCCGAATCGGAAACCATGGTCAAGGCATTGCGGGACAAAGGCATCGATGCCCCTTTTATTCGTATTCCCGATGAAGGACATGGTTGGCGTAAGCTATCCAATCGTTTGTTTTACTACCGTCGCCAGGCGGAGTTTATCGAATCAGTGCTTGGCTCTGACTAGTCGGCTTCGCTTTCGGTGGCTTCTCTGAGAGTAGAGAGGTCGACCCCGCGATAGGGGATGTTTTCTTTCATCACCACATAGGAGTTAATGGTTACCTGGTAACGATTATCGCCAACCAGTTGATCGTTAATTTCCACGTAACGATTCATGTCCGGGCATAGAATGCGTAACAGGAAATCTGATTCACCGCTGACGGTGTAGCACTCCACAACTTCGGGGATGGAAGCGATCAGGGATTCAAAGGCATTGAACTCTTCCTGTGTGTGATTGCGTAAGGAAACGGTAGCAATGCACATGATGTGACGCGCTATACTGCCCAGATTCAAGCTCGCATGGTAGGACTGAATCACACCTTCCTGCTCCAGGCGTCGCATCCGCTGTAAACAGGAACTGGGAGACAGGCTAACCTGTTCCGCCAGTTTCTGGTTGGTGATGCGGCCATCCCGCTGCAGGATTTCCAGGATGCGTAGATCTATCTTGTCCAGTTTGGAGCTTTTCATTGCCAGTTAACTCATTGTCGGGGTTTGTCTTGTCTGCCCGAAACGGGAACCGAATTTTATTCGGTTTATGGCGCAAATGAAAACAGCTTATATTTCAACCGCTAAAAGATAGATAACTCCTTTCGCAGGGTTCTTGATACCCTATGTTGGAAAGATAATTCGACGGAGAGCCCAGTGACAGAATTAGCCAAGAACAGCAGCCCGGAATCCGCTGCTGTTGCGCAGTCCAGAGATTCCTTGTGGCCAAATTACAGCCCGCCCCAGGATATTGTCTTCAGCCACGGTCGCGGCAGTGAATTGTTCACTGAAAATGGCGATTCCTATCTGGATTTCCTCAGCGGCATCGCAGTGACAGCCTTTGGTCATGCCCATCCCCATCTTGTGCAAGCCCTGAGTTCCCAGGCAGAGAAACTTTGGCACCTGTCCAATGTGTTCCGCATTCCAGAAGGTGAACGGTTGGCGGCAAGACTGGCCGAGAACAGTTTCGCCGATCGTGTGTTCTTTGCTAATTCCGGCACCGAAGCCATCGAAGCGGGTATCAAAGCCGTACGCGGCTATCAGGTGGCCAAGGGGCATAAAGAAAAATATCGACTGATTGGCTTTACCGACAGCTTCCATGGCAGAACCATCGCGGCAGTCGCTGCCTCTGGCAATCCCAACTACATTCAGAATTTTGCGCCCACCGACCACGGCTTCGATCAGGTCGCCTGGGGCGATATCGATGCGGTAAAGGCCGCCATTGGTGAACATACGGCTGGCATCATCATTGAAACCGTGCAGGGCGAGGGCGGCATCCGTCCGGTTACCCAGGAGTTTCTGAGTCAGTTGCGAGAGCTGTGTGATCAGCATGGCTTGTTGCTGATGTTGGACGAAGTGCAATGCGGTGTTGGGCGCACCGGTAAACTGTTTGCTCACGAAAACTATGGGGTGACTCCCGATGTACTGGCGTCTGCCAAAGGATTAGGTGGCGGTTTTCCGGTGGGCGCCTGCCTCACCACGGAGGAAATTGGTCAGCATATGGTAGTGGGTACTCATGGCAGTACTTTTGGCGGCAACCCGCTGGCTATGGCCGTTGGCAACGCAGTGCTGGATCTTGTGCTGGAGCCAGGCTTGTTGGATGAGGTAAAGCGCAAAGGCTCCGTGTTGCGTGAAGGACTGGAGAATCTTGCAGCGGCCTATCCCACTGTGATTTCCAGTGTTACCGGATTGGGTCTCATGATCGGAGTGAAATGTGTGGTGCCGAACACCGACATGTTAACAGCGCTCAGGGCGAACAAACTGTTAGTCGGAAAGGCGGGCGACAACATGATTCGTTTACTACCCCCTCTGAATGTTTCTGATGAGCATGCCACCCAGGCATTGCAGACTATCGAATCTGTCTTGAAGCAGATGCAGTGAGAACGGCATGAGCGCTAAGGAATCGTTACAGTGGATTGATGCCAGACAGCCAACACTGATTGCTACTTTGAAGGAACTGTCTGCCATCAATTCTGGCACCGGAAACCTGGATGGCCTGGCCAGTATGGAAACGGCCTTTTCTGAATTGTTCACGCCAATCGCTGACTCTGTCGAGGTGATCCCTTCCGAAAAAGCGGAGCACGCTGATCTGGAAGGCAATGTGCAGACAACTCAATACGGCAATATGCTCAAGTTCAGCAAGCGAGCTGAAGCGCCGATTCAGGTCCTGCTCGTTGGTCATATGGATACAGTATTCCCCATTGATCATCCCTTTCAGTCACCCACTCAGATTGATGATAACGTTCTGAAGGGGCCAGGTGTCGCTGATATGAAAGGGGGTATTCTGGTTATGCATACAGCCCTCAGTGCATTCGAAAACGCGTCGAATAACGACCAGTTGGGCTGGCAGGTTTTGTTAAATGCCGATGAGGAAACAGGGTCTCATGGTTCCAAAGACGCTCTGGTGGCCGCCGCCGAGACTGCAACAGCCGGCATGATTTACGAGCCAGCTCTGGCAGATGGAACACTGTCACGGGCACGCAAGGGTTCCGGCAATTTCACCCTGATCGCCCATGGTCGTTCCGCTCATGCAGGCAGGGAATTTGAAAAGGGTAAGAATGCCATTCTGGCCTTGGGTCAGGCGATGACCCAACTTGCAGCGTTAACGGACCTGGCACGGGGGCTGACGGTTAACATAGCCAGAGTGAACGGCGGTACTGCTTTCAATGTGGTGCCAGATACCGCGGTGTGTCAGTTCAACATTCGTTGTGTGCGTAGTGAAGATCAAGTCGAAGTGAAGCAGCAAATCGATGATTTGCTGCAACAATGGAATCGAAATGGCGATGCCCGTTTTGAATTGCATGGCAAGTTCACCAGGCCACCGAAAGAAGTGAGTCCCGCCCACCAATTGATGATGGATTGGTTGCAGGACTGTGGCGCGCAACTTGGTGTTGATGTTGCGTTCCAGGATACAGGGGGCTGTTGCGATGGCAATAATCTCGCCGCGGCAGGCCTGCCCAACATTGATACCCTTGGTGTGCTGGGCGGACACATCCACACCGATCAGGAATTCATGCTGATGGATAGTCTGGCGCAACGGGCCAAGCTGAGTCTGGGCCTGTTGCAACGGTTGGCAGCAGAGGGTGAGCATCTGATAGCGCTACGGGAAAGTGCTTCATGCTGATACGAAGCGCAAAGCCTGATGATCTCAATCAGCTGATGCAGCTCTCTGCATTGTTGCCTCCCGGTATGACCTCCATGCCGTTTGATAAATCGACCTGGGAGAAGAAGCTTGCACTGGTCGAAGCCAGTTTGCAGGAGTCGCCGGACCAGAACACCGAACGTGTCTATCTCCTGGTGATGGAAGATCCGGAGTCAGGAAAAATTGTTGGCACGGCGGGAATCGTTGCTGGCGTGGGTCTGACCCGTCCTTTTTACAACTATAAACTTTCCAAAGACTTCAAAGTATCGGAAGAGTTGGATATTCGCCGTGTTAGTACCCTGCTAAATCTGGTCAACGATTTTACAGGTGAAACAGAATTAATCTCTCTGTTTCTATTGCCGGAATACCGGTCAAAATACTCCGGCCAGTTTCTTTCCCGTTGCCGTTTCGTGTTCATGAGTGATTTTCCTGAGCGCTTTAGTGACATGGTATTTGCTGAGATTCGTGGATGGTTGGATGAAAGTGAAAAATCACCGTTCTGGGAACATCTGGGCAAAAAGTTTTTTAATCTGCCTTTTGGCAAAGCTGATTTCATCAGCGCCGTGAATGGTTCGCAATTTATCTCTGATTTGATGCCGACTTTCCCTGTGTATCTTGAATTGCTGCCGCAAGAAGCGATTGAGGTAATAGGTAAACCTCACGACGAGGCAGCACCGGCGAAAGTCATATTGGAGAAGGAAGGCTTCAAGTTTGAAGGTACAGTAGACATCTTCGATGCAGGTCCCGTTATGCAATGCCATCGGGAGAACATAGAGTCTATGAAACAGTCTCGGGAGCTGACAGTTGCGTCGCTGTCCGATGATATAAGTCTGGAGGATGAATCTCAGGTACTCTGCATCGTGAGCAACCGCCAGCTAGGTGATTATCGTCTCACTCTCACCCGATTGAGTTTCATCGACGACGAATCGGTAGCGCTTCCGAACAAGGCGGCAGAGTTGGTTGGCGTAGATGCAGGTAGCAAAGTACGGATACTGGAAATCAGGGCGGGGCAAAATGGAAAGTAGGCAGCAACACTATATTGATGGCCAATGGGTTGGTGGCGGCAGCCACGTGTTTGATTCAGTCAGTCCAATTGATGGTGCAACACTGTGGAGTGGCAAGGCTGCAACTACCGAACAGGCTTTTCAGGCTGTGGGTGCGGCTCGGCTCGCATTTGAATCATGGAGTGAATTGAGTTTTGAGCAGCGGCAGGTCTATATCACTCGCTTCGTCGAACTGGTTGAGGCGAATAAAGATCTGCTGGCGGAGACTATTCATAGCGAAACCGGCAAGCCACTGTGGGAGAGTAAGACTGAGATTGGCACTATGGTGGCCAAGGCAGCAGTTTCCGCTAAAGCCTATGAAGAACGCACGGGGCAAAAAGAGTCCGAGGCTAACGGTGTGCATCTGGCGCTGAGCCATAAAGCGATAGGTGTTTTCGTTGTGCTGGGACCATACAATTTCCCGGGTCATCTGCCAAACGGTCATATCATTCCAGCCTTGTTGGCGGGCAACACCATCATCTTCAAACCTTCGGAACTGACCCCCTTGTTTGGCGAACTGATGGTTCAATGTTGGGAGCAGGCCGGCCTGCCTAAGGGCGTGCTTAATCTGTTGCAAGGAGAAGCCGACACCGGTCGCCTTCTCGCCAACGTGGATGGCATCGATGGATTGTTGTTTACCGGCAGCTCCAGGACTGGCCAGGCGATTCACAAAGCCTTCGGTGGTCAACCCAATAAAATGCTGGCGCTGGAAATGGGTGGCAATAATCCGCTGGTAGTCGATCATGTGGCGGACATTCCAGCGGCTGTCTACACGATTCTACAATCCGCCTTCATCTCTGCGGGTCAACGTTGCACTTGTGCCCGCCGCCTGATTCTTGTCCGATCAGAAGAAAACGAAGCGTTGGTTGAAGCGCTGGTGGCTGCAACTGAAAAACTCAAAGTGGGATTCGACGATGACTGTTTCATGGGGCCGGTTGTTTCCAATCGTGCTGCTGACCAGGTGATGGCATTCTCTGCCGAGTTGCTAGCCAATGGTGGCAAGATTCTCAAGCTCTCCGAACGACCCTTTCAGGATAAGCCCTTAGTGTTGCCCGGCATCGTGGATGTCACCGATATCAATAACAAAAACGATGAAGAATGTTTTGGTCCGCTGTTGCAGGTGGAGTGGGTGGATAGTCTGGAAGAAGGCATTCGCATTGCTAATGCAACTCAGTATGGTTTGTCCGCGGGGCTGCTGAGCGATAGCAATCGAGCCTGGGAATTGTTCTCACGCAAGATTCGCGCTGGTATCGTGAATCGTAATCGTCCGCTGACCGGTGCCAGTGGTGCTGCGCCTTTCGGTGGTGTGGGCGCCAGTGGTAACTATCGCCCCGGAGCCTACTACGCGGCCGACTACTGCGCCTATCCCATGGCCAGTATGAGCAGTGATCAGGTTGAATTACCCGACAGTTTGGCGCCTGGCATTGAGCTATGAGCAGCGGGTCTGCGTGGGAAGTCAACTTCGATGGCATAGTGGGTCTGACTCACAACTATGCGGGATTGTCTTTCGGCAATGTTGCTTCCGCCGATCATGGCGGTGAAACCTCGTCACCAAAACAGGCAGCCTTGCAGGGATTGGAAAAAGCCTGGGCCTTGTCAGAAATGGGCCTTAGGCAAGCGGTGCTGCCTCCCCAGGAACGACCCCATGTTCCCAGCCTACGTCGGTTAGGTTTTGCTGGCAGCAGGGATGCTGTTGTCATTGCTAACGCTGCCCAGCAAGCCCCTCACCTGCTGGCTGCTGCCAGTTCCGCCTCCTGCATGTGGGTAGCTAATGCGGCCACGATTTCTCCGTTCGCGGATACTGACGATGGGAAGACCCATATCACACCAGCGAATCTATGCTCCATGTTTCATCGCTCCATCGAGCCGCCCACAACCGGCAGAGTGTTGCGGGCAATCTTTGCCGATGACAGTTTTGTGCATCATCAACCATTGCCTGCAGGTACACAGTTTTCCGATGAGGGCGCGGCCAACCATACGCGTTTCTGTGCTGACTACGGGAGCGCCGGGGTTGAGTTTTTCGTGTATGGCGATGATTTGAATCGCGACAGTGTCAGGCCCAGTAAATTTCCGGCTCGACAAACCCTGCCAGCCTGTGAGGCAATCGCTCGCAATCACGGCCTGGACTCAGCACGCGTTGTCTATGCGCAACAAAATCCTCAGGCGATTGATGCAGGTGTTTTTCACAATGATGTAATCGCCGTAGGAAACAGAAGTCTGCTGTTCCATCACGAACTCGCGTTCCTCGATACCGCGAAAGTGAGAGCGGAATTGAATTCGGCGTTAGGTGCGGAGCTGGAATACATCGAAGTGCCTGCAGCCAGTGTTTCTTTACAGGATGCTGTACGCTCTTATCTATTCAATTCGCAGTTGCTGCAAGTGCCAGGGCAGGGGGGTACTGCACTTGTCGTTCCCGGTGAGTGTGAGGAAGTCGGTTCGGTGCACAGGTACTTGCAGGAGCTTGAAGCGGGCGACAACTCAATCCATAAGGTTCACTACTTCAATCTGCGTCAAAGCATGAACAATGGCGGTGGTCCAGCTTGTCTGCGATTGCGAGTGGTGATGACAGACAGGCAAATCACCGAGAGCAGGGCCCGGGTGTTTCTGGATGAGGCGCTATACCAGGATCTTCGGCATTGGGTGGAAAAGCACTATCGCGACGCCATTGCGCCAGCCGATTTAGTCGATCCGAATCTGCTTGTGGAATGCCGAACCGCGCTTGATGAATTGAGTCAGCTACTCAATATCGGAAGCGTCTACGACTTTCAGCTCAATTAACTCCAACTCCAACTCTAACTCTAACTCTAGCGCTGACTTAGCTGACTCGCTTCCATCATGACGTGGAAGATCACGTTCTGTTCCATCACACCTCGAATCAAATCTGACCCCGGGCCGATTGCATAGATGGCAACGTCTTCACCGCCGTGAGTTTCCGAACCCATGGGTACGGTGACTTCCGGTCTGAAACTTCGATCCGTGGTGTCCACATTGGTAAGATTCGGTCGGCGGTATTCTGTTAAGGGTAAGGGTTGTCCGCCGAATGAGGCTGGTTCTCCGTTGGCATAACTAAGGGTTGTATAGGGCAAACCATCGGCAGCCAGACTGGGTTCTTCCAATGGGTTGCCGGCTGCATCCAGGCCCACCGATTTTCCCAGGATAGGATTGCCCCGTTTCGGATAGCCAGCAATGGTGAACACATGACTGTGATCTGCAGTCACGATAATGAGTGTTTCACTCAGGTCGACACGTTCTACCGCTGTACGTATCGCGTTTGAAAATTCAATAGCATCCGTCAGCGCTCGAATTGGGCTGGTTGCATGGTGACCGTGATCGATCCGGCCCGACTCCACTTGTAGAAAGTAGCCGTTACTGTTTTTGGCGAGAATATCAATAGCCTTGGCAGTCATGTCGCTGAGATCGGGTTCGCCAGCAGCATCCTGTGGGCGATCTAATTCATACTGCATATGGGACGGTTGGAACAACCCTAGCAGATGATCAGTGCTTGCCGGATCGATGGCATCAAATTGCTGCTTGTTCCACACGTAATGGCTGTTAGGTTCCAGCGCTACCCATTCTTCTGTCAGGTCACGACCATCGAGGCGGTTGCCACTTCGCCCTGACTCCGGGTCGGTGACTGCTTGTGGGATGAAACTGGCGCGGCCACCGCCCATGGCAACTTCCAGACCATCACTGCCTAAGGTCTTGCTGCCGAACTCAATCAGTTGGCGAGCGATATCAACACAATCGCCCGGAAAGGCGAGTCGTGCCGCATCGGCGTCATCTTCGAAATCTCTATCCATGATGTGGGCGTAGTTGGCTGCTGGAGTCGCGTGAGTCAGACGAGCAGTAGTTACTACCCCAGTGGATAGCCCGCGCATTTCGGCTCGCTCCAGGAAAGTGAGTGTCTGATTTCCCGCCTGGCTATCACAGTCACCCCGAATGACGTTTTGATTAACACTGATCAGGCCAGCCTTGGTTTTAATGCCAGTGGCCATGGCGGACATGGTGCCTGCGGAATCTGCGACCTGTGCATTCGTGTTGTAAGTTTTAGAGAGTGCCAAGCTGGGAAATGTCTCGAAGCTCAGCAGATTTTCTTCCCCGGTTTCACCGCGCAACTGCCCCTCGAATATACGTGCAGCGGTAACGGTGGAGACTCCCATGCCATCACCAACGAACAGAATGACATTGCGTGCAATGCCATCAGTTTGAGCAGATCGTAGCGCCAGATTTCTGGCTACCGTTTCCTGGCCTGCATCAAACCACCCTTGTGGCGTCTCTTGGGGCAGTGCAGATTGAGAAGCAGTAATGCACGCAGCAAAGCCGATGGCATGAGCGAGGTTGGTACGCATAATGAATTCCTGAAACAAGAAACTGTTGATCAAAATTGCTGATAGACTCCCATGTCCATATTACAGGAAAATGAACAGACAAAGACCTTCGCGGGCTGAATTAGCCCCGTTCTCTTCATTGGAGATTCATGCATGGTAGTCACAATTACCTATTGCACGGCCTGAAACTATCGGCCCGAAGCGGACCGTGTGTCTGCAGAGATTGCGGCAGCTGTGAACGTAGTCCCTGAGTTAATTGGTGGCGGGGGAGGCGTCTTCGATGTTGTCGTCGATGGCAACACTGTGTTCTCCAAATTTTCTGAAAATCGCTTTCCCAGGCAAGGTGAAATCGCTGCGATTTTGGGCAAGTAGTAAGACCAATCTGGCTTTGACTCTCGCGGTCGATGCGCGAAATAATTGGCTGTTAATGGATTAGGAATTCGGCGGGTCATTTTTTTTGGTTACTAGCATCATTGCCATCACTGGCCCTTCAGGCTCCGGTAAGACCTCCCTGGCGCAGGTACTACGTCAAGAATTACAGATTTCCTTTCCAGGTCTTGGAATAGAAATCCTGGCCGAAGATTCTTATTACCACGATCTGGCCGATCTCTCGATGCAGGAAAGGGAGCAGGTGAATTTCGATCATCCCTCGGCGCTGGAACACGATCTACTGCTGACTCATTTGCGTGAACTCAAGGCAGGGGCTGCGGTGGATGTGCCGAACTACGACTACACACGACACACGCGACACGTACATACTCGCCCTTTAGAGCCCACCAAGTTACTTATTGTCGAAGGCATACTGTTATTGAGTCACGCGCAGCTACGGGGCGAGTTTGACCTGCGATTGTTTATCGACACACCTCTCGACGTCTGTCTTTCACGTCGAATGGCGCGCGATGCCGCTGAACGCGGACGCAGCCCGGAATCAATAGAACAACAGTTTGCAAAAACGGTGATTCCCATGTTTCATGAGCACATCGCACCCACACGCGATCATGCTCATCTGGTTTTGTCAGGTGAGGAGACGCCGCAAGATCTCAGCCGACAGGTGCAACTAGAATTAAAGCAACGAGGCTATCTGGAAAGATAGCGGTAGGGGAAACACACACATGGATTCTTTGGTTAGCCTGTTCGGCATCCTGGTTCTGTTTGGTATTGCTTACGGACTTTCCGCCAAGCGCAGCTTTGTTAACTGGCGCACAGTCGGCTTCGCCTTGCTTTTGCAGTTCACTCTTGGGGGTATTGCCTTGTACCTGCCAGTTGGTGTTGCAGTGTTGGAAGCCATATCCAACGGTGTTGCCAGCGTGTTAGCCAATGCTCAGGATGGCATCGACTTCGTGTTTGGTCCGATTGGTGCTTTTGAAGTCGGTTTTATTTTTGCTTTCCATGTCTTGCCCGTAATCGTGTTCTTTTCATCATTGGTATCGGTGCTGTACTACCTGGGCATCATGGGTTGGCTGATTCGAGTAATCGGTGGCGGATTGCAGAAGTTATTGAAAACCAGTCAACCAGAATCCATGTCTGCCACTGCCAATATTTTTGTCGGGCAAACCGAAGCGCCATTGGTGGTGCGTCCTTATATAGCAACCATGACCCGATCAGAGCTGTTCGCCATTATGGTGGGCGGTATGTCTACGGTGGCCGGGTCGGTGTTGGCCGGGTATGTGCTGCTGGGCGTTGAGATCCAGTATTTGTTGGCAGCCAGCTTTATGGCCGCCCCAGGTGGTTTCCTGATGGCCAAACTGTTGCTTCCCGAATCGGAGAAGGTTCAGAGTGAAGAAGAGGAGTTCAAGCTCGAGTTTGAAAACCACGTAAATGTAATTGACGCAGCGGCTTCTGGTGCAAGCAGCGGTATGTCATTAGCCTTGAATGTGGGGGCTATGGTGCTGGCTTTTGTTGGATTGATTGCTCTTTTGAATACTGTGCTTGCCTGGATGGGAGGGATGATAGGTTTCGATTCTCTTTCTCTTCAGCTTATTCTTGGCTATGTGTTTCAACCTCTGGCCTTCGCGATTGGAATTCCTTGGGAAGAAACTCGCTTGGCGGGCAGTCTGATTGGACAGAAGTTGGTGTTCAATGAGTTCGTTGCCTTCGTGGAATTCACGTCCCAAATGGAAGTGATGAGCGAACGCGCTCAGGCGATTGTGACATTTGCACTCTGCGGCTTTGCCAATTTCTCATCCATAGGGATTGTGTTAGGTGGAATTGGCATGATGGCACCGAATCGACGCGGTGATATTGCAGAGTTAGGATTGCGGGCTGTCTTCGCTGGATTCATGGCGAATCTAATGAGCGCTGCGATTGCCGGGTTTTTTCTATCTTTAGGCTAAGCGACGGCTTAGATTTTAGTCAGGCCAATTTCTTCCAGACGCTGATTCAAAAACTCCCCAGCCGTAATCGGTGGATACTTTGGGCCAGTTCGGCCTTCACATTGCGGTAAGCAATTGAGGCTGGCGGCGCTGTGGGGATGCAAAAAGAAGGGCATTGAATACCGGGAGGTGTCTTGTCTTTCCGGATTGACCACCCGATGCACCGTGGAAGGTAACACGTCGTTAGTGAGTCGTGACATCATGTCGCCAGTATCCAAAACGATTTCTTCTTCATTGCTGATCACGGGCATCCAGTTGCCGTCTTTATCCAACAGTTCAAGCCCGGAATCGGTTGCGCCAACGAGTAGGGTAAGTAAGTTGATATCGGCGTGGGCGGCCGCTCGCATGGAGTTGGACGTGTCCAGGCCCTCAATGCTTGGGTAGTGGAGGATGCGACAGATCGAATTACCATCGGTTACCATGTCGCGGAAAAATTCTTTTTCCAACCCCATAGCTTCACCGAGCGCTTCCAGCATAGTTTTCCCAAGAGTTTCCAGGTCGCGATAGAGTGTCTGAAACACTTCTTTGAATTCTGGTAATTCGCTTGGCCAGACATTGGGTGGATACTCATCGATGTAGGGGCTGGATGCATCCACGTCTTGACCTACGTGCCAAAACTCTTTCAGATCTGCATGGGGATTGCCTTTGGCATTTTCTCTGCCAAAGGAAGTGTAGCCACGGGCGCCGCCTTTGCCACTGTCGTATTGCAGTTTCGTGTCCAAGGGTAGCTCGAAGAACTCTTTGGCTAATTGGTAAGCGCGATCCAATTGCTCTCGCTTAATGCTGTGGTCTCGTAGTACGACGAAGCCATACTCTTTCAAACCAACATGTAAGTCATTGATGAAGCGGTCCCGGTTGGGGCCATTCAGATCACTCATGCTGAGACGTTTGATTGCATTACTCATGGCATTCAGCCCTTGTTCCCATTTAATGAAAACGCTTTGGGAATTAGATCGGCGCTGTTGGCCAGTACTTCGGATTCCGAATCACAGAAACTCAACACAGTGGCATCCCTGGCAAATTCACTGATGACCTGACGGCAGGCTCCGCAGGGAGTGCTTGGCTCAGCAGTAGGTGTGTACACCACAACCTCATGAATCTCCGTGGCGCCTTCACCAATAGCTGTGCAAATAGCGGAGCGCTCTGCACATTGGGTGAGTCCGTAGGATCCGTTTTCAACATTAACTCCGGTATACACCCTGCCACGTTCGTCCCGCACTGCGGCGGCTACACGAAATCCACTGTAGGGTGCATAACTGTTTTGCAAGGCCTCGCGGGCACGTTGTTTCAGGTCTTCCACTCTGGTCTTCTCAAGCGCGGCCATAATCGGCACGGCCGGCTATTATCGCCGGAGCGGGCGGAAGAGTCATGTATTCTATGCCGGGTTTTTCTGCATGTGGTGACGTGGATCAACAGGCTTCATCAGGGCATTGCTGACCAGTGCAATCCCTAACAGCAGGGCCATCAAGATCATGGTGGAGTTGTAAAGGCTACTGGTGGGATCAGTCGTGCCAGGTGGCGCAATTTCCATAAGCCGGGCTATGGTGACGGTATTCTGGGCGACCAGTTCATCCAATTGTGTAATGGGGGCGCCGAATTGCGCTTGAAAATCATTAGCATCGATACTGGTCGCTAGCTCATTGATGGCAGTGGTTACGGAATTTTGCCGTAGTGAGGTGATTGCTAATGGGCCAAGTACACCGGCTGTACTCCAGGCGGTCAGTAAGCGACCATGAATGCCACCCACGTAGCGGGTTCCGAATATATCTGCAAGATAGGCGGGGATAGTGGCAAACCCGCCACCGTACATGGTGAAGATAATCATCGTGGCTGCATAAAAATAAACCAGCCAGACTACTGAAGGGCTAACGCTTACCTGCTGCGCAGTCCATGGAATGGACAGGTATAACAGAATGCCCAGTACAAAAAACACCCAATAGGTATTGCGACGACCAATATAGTCCGATGCACTAGCCCAGATGAAACGTCCAACCATGTTGAATGCGCTGATCATAACCACATAGGTTGCAGCAAACGCAGTATCCACAACTTGTGGCAGAGAAGAGCCAAAGATCTCCGTGATCATGGTGCGGGCGACCCCCAACACACCAATGCCTGCGGTGACATTCAGGCATAAGACGATCCATAACTGATAAAACTGCGGCGTCTTTAATGCCTGATCGATATCTACATCGTGGGCGGTGATCAGGCCGCCGCGTTCTGCGACCGTTGGTTCTTCCCAGCCTTCCGGTTTCCAGTCCGGCGCCGGCAGACGATAGGAAAATGCCGCGATTAGCATCACCACCAGATAAATCAGGCCAATCACCAGAAAGGCTTCTGCTACACCTGCGGCACCGGTATCCACGACGTATACGCCTTCGGGTCCAGCTATGGTCATGTCGCGAACTTCTGTGGCGCCTACGACAACGACTTCTCTTAACTCACCGGCAATATCGGCGAAGCGTCTTCCTGCCTGGGTAATCAGTTGCACCTGATCCTGAGTGCCCAAATACTCAGGTGCCTGATAAAACAGGCGAATAAAATACTCCTTTATCGGCGTACCGATCATGGCGCCACCACCGAAACCCATGATGGCCATTCCTGCGGCCATGCCTCTTCTGTCGGGAAACCAGCGAATCAGCGTACTAACGGGAGAGACGTAACCCAGCCCCAGACCACAACCTCCGATAACGCCGTAGCCAAGATAGAGTAACCAAAGCTGATGGGTCATGATGCCAGCTGCGCCAACCAGATAACCGCCGCCCCAGCAACAGGCTGATACAACTCCAACTTTGCGCGGTCCCACTTCCTCTAACCATTTGCCAGCGAAGGCAGCGGCCAATCCCAGAAACACGATGGCAACGGTAAATACCCAGACCACTTCGCTAAGACTCCAGTCATCGGCGGCACTGGTGACCACGCCATGCACACGAATTAGTGAAGGGTTATAGATACTCCAGGCGTAAACTGAGCCGATGCAAAGATGAATGGCAATTGAAGCGAGGGGGACGCGCCAGCGGTTATAACCCGGCGCAGCAATGATGCGTTCCTTGGCGAGAAGCCCTGTCATGATACTGTTCAATATTATTGTTATTGTGCGGGCTTAAGCTAACCCATTCGGCAGTCGCTGTATACTCTGCGCCGCCGAGGCCGAAAGTCTCACTTAGTCGCCAACAGTGGGGTCGTGTATGTCGGCTAGCTACTCAACAGGTCAGAAAACTCTGCTTTGGTTGCTGGCAATCAACCTTTTCTGAAACGGATGATGCAGGTATCCCATATTCACTCGAAAGCGGTATGGTGGATTGTCATCCCTGCGAACATGGCGAGTACGAATAAAAATACATTTCCATCAAGGGAAATCAGGGAAGTAATTGCCGGACCAGGGCAGAATCCTGCAAGACCCCAACCCATTCCAAAAAGCATGGCACCTAGCAAAAGCTTTGCGTCGATATCGGTACGAGTGGGTAAATAAAAGCGAGTCTCGAATAGGGGGCGTTCAGATTTTGTAGTGAACTGAAAACCGGGTATGGATACCCCAAGACCTGCGGCCATCACCAGCAGCAGACTTGGATCCCAGTTGCCAAAGAAATCCAGAAAGCCTATCACCTTGGCTGGGTTGGTCATGCCAGAAATCGTCAAACCCAAGCCAAACAACGCACCTGCTATAAGTAATGAAAGCGCGGTTTGAATGGGTATGGAACCGGGAGCAGCGACGTTTTCAGACATGGCTTGTCACAAACACAGTCAGCACACCTGACAGGATAAAAACGGAAGTAGCGAGAAAAGAACGTTTGGAAAACCTGGCGATTCCGCAGATTCCGTGCCCACTAGTACATCCACTCCCTAGGCGAGTACCGAAACCCACCAATAATCCAGCCACTATGGTGGTGAGAGGCGAAGACTGAATCTGAATATCCATCGAGCCCTGGTTAAAGAGTAAGTACACGAGTCCGCCAGTGAGCATTCCTCCAAGGAAGAGCAATCGCCACGCGACATCGGCTCGCTTGGGAAACAAAGCGCCGGCAACTATCCCGCTGATACCGGCGATACGGCCAGTTGTCCACAGAGTGAGACTGGCAGCCACACCTATCAACAATCCTCCAAGAACGGCGCTGACGGGTGTGAAGTTTTCCATTCGAGCCTAACCTTGGGGGCTCTCGGTCATTTGTTGGCAGTACTTTTCCATGTGCTCAGGAAGGTCGCTGGGACACTCGCCACAGAGTCGATTACCGGGCACCGCATATTCGATAAAGGTCGGGTGGGGCAGATCGAGTTTGGCCATGGTTTGCACGAACTCTTCTTCGCTGGTGGATTCATTGATACGAGGGTTTCGTGCTCGTTCCTGCGCGATTGATGAGACGAATCTGCCGTTGTAGTCATGCCCCGGATAAACCAGCGTTTCCTCGGGTAAGGTATACAGAATTTCACTGATGCTTCTATAGAGCTGCACACTGTTACCATTCTGAAAATCTGTTCGTCCACAGCCGTCTATCAGCAGGCAGTCACCGGTAAACAGTTTGTTATCAATTAAAAAGCAAAAGTGATCATCAGTATGCCCGGGTGTGTGAAGGGGCATGATGTTGATATTCCCCACCTGTAAAGAGTTTCTGTCATTAATCTGTACGTCGGCGCAAGACAGATCGTCGATTGCCGGGAAGGCGATCTGGCAGCCTACTGCTTGCCGTAGATGCAGGGCGGCAGTGATATGGTCCGCATGCACATGGGTTTCCAGTGTCATGTGTAGCTGAAGTCCGAGATCTTTGAGCAGGGCAAGATCTCGCTCCATGGTTGGCACTACTGGATCAATCAGCGCTGCTTTCCCGGTATCTTCGCAACCGATCAAGTAGGTGTAGGTGCTGGAGATTGGCTCAAAGAGCTGTTTGAAAATCATCGATAAAACCTCATAGGATCATAGGTTTCATGTTAAATCGAGATTCCAGACTTCTGAAGAGCGCGAGCGCTTATCTTGGCACTAGATTGATCTTACGCAATAACTTCTGTCGATTTGGAGACAGCTGCGCCTGGCTCGGCCAGATATTGGATAAAAAAACGGCCTCTGATCAGAGGCCGTTTTCATGGGTGCTGATTTGCTAGAGCAGGTGACTCTGATCGATAAATCCGTCGGCATTTGGCATCTCTATATTCGGAAGAGTCTCAGCGTTCAGGACTTCATCCTCACCAACGATGCCGTTGAGATACAACACGTAAGCCACCACCTGATAGACCTCCTCATTAGAAAGCGACTTCGGGGCATCGGCTGGCATGGCGCGACGGACAAAGTCGAATACCGTGCTGGCATAGGGCCAATAACTGCCGACGGTGCGCAGTGGTGTGCCTTCTGAATTCATATCGCCGCCGACGATGATGGTATTGCCAGAGACGCCTTCGCCGGTAAGAGCATGACAGGCAGCGCAACGTGCGTCATAAACTGCCTTGCCTTGACGAGCTGTGCCACTGCCTGCTGGAAAGCCATCCCCGTCTGGGCCAGCGATCAAATCGAATTCTGATAACTGGTCTTCTGTGACAGGAGTACCAAGTCCTACAGATTCCTGTGAGTTAACAGTCAGGTGCAGGTACGCAGTGCTGGCTATGGTCGCCATCATCAGATATTTCTTAAGCGTAGACATTGCGCACCTCACCCGCGGAGTTAACCCCCCAACTTTGAATACAATGATTGTGGTAAGTGGTAATCAAACCTTTCTCCGCAATGATTGAGTCGCGGGTTGGCTGCACATTACCCAAGCTGTCCGTGGCTCGACTTTGTAAGACGGCATCGCCGCCATCCCATTCCCAGGGGATACTAAATCGGGTTAAGGACTTTTCGCTCTGATGGCTGTCGATCAGCGCATCCGCCCAGGTTCGGCCACCATCGGCACTCACTTCCACCCGGCGAATGCTGCCAGAACCTGACCAGGCAATGCCGGTAACGCGATAGATGCCACGCTGATTTAACGACATTTGTCCGGAAGGAGATGTGATTAGCGACTTGGTTCCCATTGGAAAGGTGAATTTCAGGCTGCTGCGGTCAGGCAAGGTATCGGTGTACTTGCTGGTTTCATCGCGGAAGTGAGGTGATTCATTAGTTAGCTTGAGTTGGGTTAGCCATTTCACGCTGGTGTTGCCTTCCCAACCGGGATTGAACAAGCGCATTGGATAACCTTGTCCTGGCATCACCGGCTCACCGTTCTGGAACAGAGCCACCATGGAGTCATCCATGGCTTTTCCGATTGGTACAGAACGGCCCATGCTGGCGGCGTCGGCGCCAACAGCTGCAACCCAATTTGCCTCTGGCAGCACACCTGCCTCATCCAGCAGGGTAGACAATGGAATGCCGGTCCACTCAGCGCAAGACACTAATCCATGCAGGCTCTGAGCGGTGCCATTAGGATCAGGATCGCGTTGCCTCAGTACCGCACCGCTGTTACCGGAACACTCCAGGAAATAAATCTTGCTCACCATGGGGTAGCGCAACAGGTCTTCATAACTGAATACCAAAGGTTGGCGGACCAGTCCGTTGATGACCAATTTGTGTTGTGCGGGATCGATATCAGGAATGCCGGCATGGTGACGTTCGAAATGCAGTGCATTGGGTGTGATCGTTCCCTGTAGGTGCTGCAAGGGTGATCGGGATGCGCCACCGCCGGGATAAATGGGATTGGGATTGCCAGCCATGCGCATCATGTTTTCGGCATGGGGTGAGCGGCTGCCATAGGCGCTGGCGTTCGCACCTGGTGCCTTCGACCAGTCGGGAATCTGCAGGTCCTGTCCCAGAACTGTGTTGGCAACAGCCATGCCGGCACCACCCAGGCCAAGACCCAGCAGATGGCGCCGATTGATTAGGCCGTTTCCAGCAACTTTTTCTAATTCTTGTTTCTTCATGGCTGCTACTGAATACCTCTAATTGAGTGCAACGAAGCGCTTGGCTTCCTGTACTGATGGCATGGAATCATCACTCCAGATCATCAGCAATTGCTCATACTTCAGATCTGCTTGTTCCTCGTCACCCAAAGCTGCGTAGGCACGAGCTGCACCCAGCAAAGAAAGTGGGCGGTTAGGCAGACGCAGCAGAGAAGTTTCAAACAACTCAACCGCTTCTGCAGAGTTGCCAAGCTCAAGATGAATCTCGCCAGCGAATTCGTGAATTGGCTTCAGCGGTGTGGCGGCACCGTTAGGCAGACGACCAGCTTCCTTTCTTGCAATAGCGTCTTCTAATAAAGTCGCAGCTTCTTCAGCCGCAGCCATGCCATTGCGTTTCACTTTAGCCAGGGCTGAGACTTGAGCAAACATGATTTGCAGGTTGGCATTATTGGGGCTGTCTGAGGCGAGTTGTCCCAGACGTTCGGCAACGCGATCTGCCAAATCCAGTTCGCCCAGATTTGCCGCGCTCATTCCCAGTGCCAGCAATTCATCGCCAGTGAGATCATTGTTGAGTTCGGTAAGCTGCCAATCACGAGTCTCGATAGTGTGGCGAGCTTTCATGATCTTAACCGTGTTGGTGGAGCGAGTGTCGCCCGGGTTTTCGGAAAGTGTTTCCTCGGCGCGTGCAATCCACAGCTTGGAACGTTCCAGATCTCCACGTTGCAGGTCGCCATACTGTCCCCAATCCGACGCGTGGTTCTGTTCTCCCACGGCGTCACCTGGCTTCCACAGTTCACGGGCGACCAGATAGGCAGAGTCATTCCACTCAGCCACCATGTCCCACATACCGTGCTGTATGAAGATATGAGAAGGCATGTGGCGCGCATGGGAAACGGCCGGTGCGATGTCACGGTACTTCAGCGCTGCTTCCAGTGCGATAGGCGCATGTATCGGATCATCAAAGGCGTGAATCACATAGTGCGCTGCACCTGGGTGATTATCATTACGCTTGAACAAGTCCAGTGCCAGGGCGCCTGCTTTCATGTTCATGCGCTCACGCATATCACCGGATGCACCGGCAGCCGCCAGCGTTGATACCGTATAGAACGCGATGACTTCATCGTCATTGGGGTATTTCTCATACACTTCTTCCATGGCCTTGTTCCAGGCGATGCGTCTTTCAGGCATGCCACCCGGAGTAAGAGCATAAGCTTCAGCAGCCTTCAAAAATCCTTTCTCTTTGTCATTGGGCGCTTTCGCCAGTCGTAGCTCTGATGTTGGTGCCAGGCGTTCCAGCGCAGCCGCTGGCCCATCACTCACGGGGCCAAAGAAAGGGTGCTGGTAGGTGAATACTTCGCCCCAATATGCCATGGCGAAATCAGGATCCAGTTCCTGCGCTCGGCGGAAAGCTGCTTGCGCCTGGGTAAAACCGAAGCTGTGCAGATAACCAACACCCAGCATGAACTGCTCCTGGGCTTCAGCATTTTGCGTGGAAGTTGGGAAATCATAGGTGCCAACCCGGGGAATATCTGCCGCCTGGGCACTCAGGGAAATGACACAAAAAGCGATGATTGCAGAGAAAAATAAACGAAGAGACATGGTGTAACCCCACTAATCAGTATTATTCTGCGTTCAAGGTTGCCAAGACTGCTGGCGCAATGCAAATGCTTCTTTGTGTCGGAATGTGGCACCTTTGCTACCACCTTAACTTGTTGATTATTATAAGAATTTATTAAATTTCGAGAGCTGTTAACGATGCCAATTCGTCTGTTTTCTCTAACACTTTGTACTTTACTTGCTATTCCCCATGCGAATGCCCAACAAGCGGGCTGCCAGGACCTTGCGGGCTTTTCAGATTTTGATTTTTGGGTCGGGGAATGGGAAGTCTTCGACAACAATACTGGCAATCGAGCCGGAGAGAACTCTATTGTGAAGATGGAGGATGGCTGCATGCTGATGGAGAGTTGGAGCGGCGGGGGAGGAGCGACAACCGGTACCAGCATCAACTACTACAATTCAGTAACCCGCGAGTGGCGGCAGGTGTGGGTTTCAGGAGGTGCTTATGCCATCGACATTGTCGGTGGCTTGCGTGGTGAGTCCATGGTGTTAGAGGGAAGTATCTACAACTTCGCAGGCGCCGTCTGGAATTTTCGTGGGACCTGGACACCTAACGCTGATGGTAGTGTGCGGCAGTTCTTTGAACAGTTTAACCACGACACAGAAGAATGGGCGCCGTGGTTTGATGGCCGTTATGTGCGCAAGAAGGGAACAAACAACTGAGTCCTGTTGCACAGTTATCTGATCATTAGAATTGTAATCAAATATCAGATCTTCCAAGTTTAAGAACTGCTTACTATTAGGTGCTTTACTTAACACATTGCAATCTTGAATCTTACACGATATGCCGCTAATATTTTAGCGACCCCCTAAAAATTTCGCGAAGATTTACAGATGCAGGCTCGGAACAGTCTTAAGAGCGGGCGAAGCAAACACAAAGCGCAAGCATTCTTGTTAGCCGTTGTTCGCATTTGCACCATAGCTCTGGGGTTAGCTTATTTTCCGGCTACCTTTTCTCAGAGCCAATTCGACATAGATTCCAACGCTATTGATGCAGTGTTTTCCCATTGGACTGAAAACACTCCTGGTGGTGTGGTAGGCATTTTTGAAGATGGACAGCAGATCTACGCTAACGCATTTGGGTTGGCCGATTTGGAAATCCGAAAGCCGATAACGCTTGATACACAATTCAATATAGCCTCCATATCAAAAACGTTTACAGCGTTCGCTATCTTACTACTCGAGGAACAAGGACGATTGGCTCTCGATGATGATATTCGGACTTACCTGCCTGAACTACCCGATTTCGGCTACTCGATTTCGATAGCAGATTTACTTCATCATTTCAGTGGCATTAGAAACTACTCAACCCTGTTTGCGATGCAAGGAACTTCTAGCGAACGGCTTGAGCATAAGCAGGTGTTAGATGTTTTGAAATCACAACAGGAATTGAATCATCGACCTGGCGATCGCGAGACTTATAGTAATTCAAACTACTATTTGCTGGCCCTTATCGTAGAGAAAGTAACTGGCCAGACATTCCGGGAGTTTACACATAAGGAGATCTTTGACCCCCTGGGAATGAACAGTACCTATTTTCGCGATAACCTGGATGAAGATATGGGTAATCTGGCCTGGGGGCATTTTTCCCCAGATGGGGAGACGTACTTCCGAGACATGCCCACGAACAATGTTTACGGTAGTAGCAATCTCATCACTACCATGAATGACTTTGCCCGCTGGGAGAGAAATCTGGCTTCTCCAGTGATAGGTTCAACTGAACTCGTTAACAGCCTCTACACGCGAGGTATTCTGAGAAGTGGTGCTGCTTCCAGATTTGCGAAAGGAACTGGCTACAATCAGGCACAAGGCATCAACATTCGAGGCATGGGCGGTACAACCTTGGGCTATGTTAGTAGTCATACTCAACATCCGGGCCTTGGCCTGACGATAGTAATCCTGACCAATTCGGCCTCGGAGGTGTACACACCCTACAGCAAGATTATGCAACTATGTTGTGAAGATGCGATTGCGCGTGGACTCTCTGACTTGGCGAACTATGGAGAAAAGTTCGTTTCCATGTCGGATGAACAACTTGGCATGTACTCAGGTGCTTACAGGGACCAACGCTCTAATGACGTGCTTTTGGTCAATGTGAATTCGGAATCGTTGCTAGTGACAGGATTTGAGTTTCCGATTCGAGTTAGACCAATAGGAGAATCAGAGTTTGCTTCAGAATCTCCAATCGATTTAACCCGTTTGTCTTTTAACTCAACAGGACCAGACATTACGCTTGAGATTTTTCGTGAAGAGGAACTGGTTTTCTCTGCTTCACGACTTGCGGAGGTAGAGGTTTCACCTGAGTATCTGGCTCAGTTTGTTGGAGTGTATAGAAGCCCGGAATTGCAATCAGAATTCCAGCTCAGCTTGAAGGATGGCGAACTCTACCGCGGTGGAGAAGGATTTCCTGACCGGCTGTTGACTGCCCAGTATGCTGATTTGTTTATCGCCGCAGGAAACACTGGTACACATTTGTTTCAGCGGGACGGTGAAGGGAATGTTTCAGGCTTCAGAATTTCTGTGGCTGGTGTTAATAATCTCCTGTATGAAAAACTGCAATAGTTTAGATGAGATCAATGTCCTTACAATATTTGCGCAAGGCAGATTTGCCGCACTAAATCTCTATTTCTCAGAGCTAATTTCGTATCTAAGAACACTACTGCTCTTTATTACCTGACCGTTGAGCATTTTCGGTCTGAATCGCAATTGTTCCAGCCTGTCCAGCGCTCTCCTATCTCTCCGTTCCAGCTCTCTGAAGCCTTTGATGCTCTCTGCATCGTAGGCTTTGCCGATGCTTACTGGAAATCTGTTCGAGTAGAGAAACGAAACTTCGTTCTCCGCCGGTAAATGCACCGACATCAACGCGTAATCTGTTTCTTCGACATCGTGACTAAAGGAATTTAGTGGGCTCCTTACAGTAGGAATGCTAGCCGTCCACTCTGTCAGCAGTAGTTGGGGGTCAGTCGTGCTTTCGGCAAGTGGAAATGCTGTCAGAGCCTCATCCAAGCTCATGTGAAACTGTTGCAATGGCAGTATTCTGGGTTGGTTAAAAAACGCATTGATCCGGTCGCGACTCTCTCCCGATTCGATGAGTAAGGCATAAGCCCGCTCATAGCCTTCAACAGCCAGATCTGAGAAGTCGAACAGATTGTGCCAATCAGCAAGATACAACTCGCTCATCGCCTGCCCAACCAGATTGGGTGGATCCAATTGAGCATAAATAGTACTTATCTGATTCAACAAATAGAGGCCTTCGGTGTAATAAATCCGTTTCAGATCTTTGCGCGTCATATGCCGGGCACGGGCACCGTTGCTGGAGTATTCCTGGAGTGAGTCCTTAAACGCTGTGTTTCGTGCTCCGTTGTTGTCGAATACCTTTCGGAACATGTAATAGTGTTGGGTCTGACGATAGAGCAATGGGATTAGAATCGGACTGACCTCTCCGTGTAATTGGCGAGCTGCAACGATCATTGCCACATTTAATTGGTGTGACCGATTAAAATGGAACCCCTGTTCCTCAACAGAATCCTCGGTCACACCACGCAGGTGCTGTTCGGCGAGAACGAGAAAATCATCAATCAAGTCTGCATTGAGCGCTACTGGAACTCGCAGGTAGTAGGTAAACAGATACTCCATTTGATCGCGAGCACTGTCCCAGTCCTGACGATTAGTGAAATTTTCAATTCTCTTTCGAATCAAACCTAACTGGGCGGGGGTGTGCAGGCCGTTGTGATAGCGAGTGATTTGAACAGCGCGATCTAACAGAGCATCGGCATCGTCAAACTGATTCAGCGCCATCAAACGATCAGCGAGTTGCTCCATCGGCTCAATCAGTGCCATGGCGTCGCGGCCAAATTCGGATTCGATTACGTCGAGAACTTCACGGGCTGCCTCCAGCTCTTCTAAAGCCTGGAGATTGCGTGCCGTTTGTTCTTGCGCCGCTGTCAGGCCGCAGATCAGCAAAGCGCAGACGGGGATAAGGAGCCTTTCGCGCATCCTGTCTTGTCTCCCAAGGTTGAAGGACCGCTAATTTTTTAACACTACGCCACCTGCTTAGTGACTGTCAATTCGCAAAATTCTAAAGGAGGTGAGGGGTGTGGTTCTGGCGGGTGAAACTTGTATTCGTCTACACGTCAATTTCATCTTGGGGTGTCGATGAAGAGTCTTCGATGCACGCTATGCCAAATCGTCGATACCCATCAAGGCAGATCCAGCCTTTGCCAGCGTGGTCCAATCTTGCATTCTGCGGGACAACAACTTTTAGACACTCATCTCCTTCGTGCACATAGCCGGTCAGGCAGATCCAGGCATTACCATCGATTCTATACCTCGCGTTTTCCGGCAGCAGGATTCGTTCACAACTGAATCCAACTCGTGCGTATCCCCAATTGCAGACCCAGTTACTTCCAGGAAGCACTAAAGAAGCATTTTCAGGAATTTTGTAGAAATCACCTTCAGGTACAAGGCCTTGAGCATTCCCTTTCGACCCAAGAATAAATGCTACGAGAAAAAGCAGAGCGAGTTTGAGGCTATGACAATTTCTCACTTATTTGCTCTCGTTCTCCTTCCAGAGCGGCACCATCGAATCCCAAATGCCGTCTCCTTTCTGCCGGTGGTAGATGGCAGCAATGATATGAGCGGCAATGAGGTTCATGCTGGTCCAGTAGGCAATTTCATGCAGCAGGATAATGGCGTCAAGTAAGGCGCCACTTTTGGTTCCAGACCAATACAAGCTGCCGATAGTCAACCCCGTCATCGCAATCAACGCCAGACTTGCATACATTCCGAGATGCACTGCTTTCGCCAGATTCTTCATCATCCTGGGAGTGTCGTCAGGTAAGACGGTAGGGCGAGTCTTGCGCATGTAGAAGAATCGGGCAAGCAGCAGAATGAGAAAAAAAGAGGCGTAGGCCATCTCAAATTGCAGCAAGGCAAAATCTTCGAGCTCTTCAACTTCGTCGATCTGCTTGTAAAGTGCAAAGATAAACACAGCGATAAATCCCCAGTGCAGAACTTTCGCCAAAGCGCTGTGAGAGTCGACCCTCGGCTGTGAGTCCTCTATCGTTGTTTCTGTAATTGAAGTCATCATGTTCCCCGTTTACTCGCCTGTTGATCACAATTGATCCTGTCTACTGGGTTTAGACGGTGCCGGTGCCGAAAGGTTGCAATAGCAGAGCAATGGGATGGGGCTGGATTAGAGCCAGGATCCAGCGAGAAAAGTCAGTGGTTCAGGAAAAGAGGCCTGAAGCGGGTCAGGCCTTGCTGTTCGTAAAGGGTTGATCGTTATTGACTAGCTACAACGAATTCAAATTCTCCGGATTGGGGGGAAACTTCATTTCTATAGCTTGTATTCCAGCGCACTACGTAAGTGCCTGGGGTTAGTTCTGATCCGACTGACATCATCAGATCATCAGCACCCATGTTGTGCATTCCTGCTAGCGGGATAGAGGAGTCCGGGTTGTCTGCGTGATGCAGGGTGACCGAACTCCCGGAGACTTCGGGCAGACGGTCAAAATAGAGTCTTAGAAAACGGGGCGTCTGTTGCAGTTCTGTTCCTGCCGCAGGCTCGGAGCGAATTAGTTCTCCCAATCCCATGCCCACTGGCTGTGCGCGTTGCACGAATTGCGCAAAGGGGTCCACATCGGCTTCCTCATGCCACTCGTACTCGACACTGCTGGCGAGATCGCGTGCAGCCTGGATGCCGTGGGTCTTGGCCACTAAACCCAGAGCCATATCGGTGCCAGCAGATACTCCGGATGAAGTGAACATCTTGCCACTCTCCACCCAGCGTGCGTCCACAACCCAATCCACTTCCTTGCTCTGCTGTTCGGACAGAAAGAAGAAGCGTTTATTCGCAGTCGCTCGGTGACCGTTTAATACACCAGCCTTGGCGAGGAGGGCAGAACCCGTGCAAACTGAAGTCGTAAACTCTGTGGTTTCATTAACGACTTCCAGGTAATCGAGAAAAGTTTGATTTTCCAGTTGCTGTCTGGAACCTGTGCCACCTGGCACCATGACAATATCCAACTGGGGAGCTGTTTCGAATGAATGGGTGGCTACGGTGGCAACACCCTGCGCTGACATCACTGGTCCAGCTTCTTCGGCGATCATGACGATGTTGTAGTCCGGTACATAGGCCCACATTTCCAGCGGACCGTACACATCCAGAACTTCGAAACCTGGATATAGAATAATGCCCAGGGTTTTGCGTGAGTCCTTGGCTGAAACCAGTTCAATAGGTTGGTTAGTATCTGGCTGTGCGTTTGGGTCCAGTGCTGCAGCTATATAGGCGCTGGCGCTGCGATCACTTAACGCGCTGAATTCTTGGATATTGGAAAAGCCGTCGCCATCTGCATCGCCTTCAGCCTTGAACCATTCTCCAACGGCCAGGGCCTGTGAATAGTCGCCATTCATGCCAGCGCCGAACGCTGCAACCATGGTGTCCATTTGCTGAAATGAAGTGCTGCCCAGCATGGCGTAGCCCAGGCCGACTTCGGCACTGGTTGACCAGGTTTCAAGAAGGGGCTTCAGATCACTCATAGCCACCTCAATGCCAGCGACATAAGCTGCATAAACTGCATCGTGAGATACGCCGCCACTATTGGAGAAATCCAGACTTGCATCCGCCAGTACTGCGGAAACCAGTGCCAGTTCAATCGCGTCCGGGACGCCATTGCCCACTCCTTGCTCTTCGCCATTGAAGTCCAGGGTGGCTGGATCGAATTGGACTCCACGCAGCGCCTCATCGAAGTCCACCGCCAGGGAGTCCGCTGTTGCAACTCCAGGAACCAATAAGAGCGCCGTCAGGCACAAGGCTGACAACAGGCGAATATGTTCTGTTAATTCGATTTTCAGGAAAGACATGGTGTTCCCCTAACTCAAGCATTTCTAAATCAATCTGACGGTTACTCTAGTGAATATTGTAAGCAGACGTCGATGCGACACAGTGACGCAGAGAGAGAAAGTGAGTCGTTTAGAAATTCAGTTACTAACTTTCGTTGAAGGATGCGGAACAGCGGAAGCTATGCTTGCCGCATCAAGTTTGAGCGAGTGTTGCCGTTCAAAAAAACAAGCCTCGCTAAAGAATGCTCTAGCGAGGCTTGCCAGGTGTTAAGTGCTTAGGTGTCGAGGTGCTTAAGTATCGAAAATAGCAACCAGGCAACCTTTGGAATCAGGAATATCCTGCATGTCGACTGTGCCTCCGGCTAGCACAGTGTTTAGTGCATCTTTGAGGTATTCATCGTGTGCTTCGTTACGTTGGGTTTCGTAACCAAGCTGGTCGTTGATTGGTCCGCGGAAGAGAACATCCTGTGTTTTCGGATCAATAATGAAGACTTCGGCTGTTCGTTCAACGCCGAGTGACTTGGCTAACAACTGTTCGCTGTCTTTCAGAATAGTAAAGTCGATGCCGAACTCCGTAGCCTCCCGATTGATGCGTTTCAAGTCATCCTGAATATTGGCATTGAACATGAGGAACTCGATGTTTTGACTCTGGTACATTTCCCGCACTTCCCGGAACTGTGGCAACGCTATGCGAGCTATTGGGCAACCCACACCCTGCACATACATAACGATCAGTTCTCTATCCCGATACTGATCGAGGGAATGGGTGGTGCCGTGCTGATCCAGTAATTCGAAATCGGGTAGAGATTTCAGCCACTCGTCTGCAGCACTGCCAGCCGTACAGGCGATTAACGAGATACCTAACAAGACTTTTCTTAACATAATAATTCCTTTGAATTACTCATCAACATAGTAGGTGAGATAACCAGTGAACATTTCTTCCCAGCTCTCCAGCCCCCACGTGACCTCTTCTCTGGGGTCCGGGTTAAAGGGGTTGGATAATGAGTTATCAAACGCCCCCGCGACCTGCACGCTGGTGCCGGGTTCGATGGTGCGGGGCTCATTCAGCCAGTAGTGTGGTTGCCAGCCGTAGTTGTAGGCCGGGATACTGAAAACAACATCATGGTCGCCACCCGGGGGCTGCACCGTAAACTTCATATGTTTACCGCGATAATTCATGCGCGCTCTAACGGCCAGTAATTTCACCCGTTGGTCGAACTTATAGCTTGCAGCTATTGGATGCTCCGGATCTTCAGGCGCGATAGTGAAACGCTCAGAAACGGCGCGGGTGAGAACTTCGTTTTCTGGCGCCTCATCCGCAAAATAGAGACCGATGCTGGTTGTCTCGCGAATTTCCACTCCATTGGTGACATAGTGGAATTGGAGTGCGAGCTTATGGCCAGCGGGAATTCGCACTCCAGAGTTTTCTGGAAATACCGTCGCTGGATTTTCACCGGGTATAAAGCTACCCAGGAAGCGTCGTTCGGGAGTGGTTTCGGTTTTTTCCGGCCCCCAGAAATCTTCATCCGGACCTATCACAAAGGTCATCAGGTGATGGAGTATTCTCTCGTCGCCAGGCGAATACTGAAAAGCACGAACCCATTTCTCTTCCTCAAAGGGCAGTTCGACTTCCAAATATTCATAGTCCAGGATGCCTACGGCTGGCACGATATTCGTCGGTGCTTTGACGACAAAGTCTGGTTCGCCAAGTTGCCAGGCAAATTCTTTTTCCAAAGGAATTTCTTCCAGCGGATCGATAGCGCCTTCGCCCCGAGGCGCGCCCGCCGCCATCCAGTGAATCAGTTTTTGTCGCTCTTCCGCTGATATTTCATGAGCGTTAGGGGAATTACTCAATTCAGGATCAACCTGCATGGGTGGCATGCGTTTGTTCAGTAGGACTTCTCTTACCATCGGCGACCAACCTAATAATGAAACATAGCCGTCGAAGGCAAAAGGGCCTGCGCCACCCCAGCGGTGGCAGATAGCACAATTCTCTACAATGATTGGGGCAACTTCAGTGCTGTAGTCCGGCGGATTCTGCTGGTGCATGGCCAGATCAGCGTAGTCAATCTGACAGCCACTTACTTCCGTTGTAACTGTGTCCGACGCTTCGCCCTTCTCCACCGCAAGCAATCTGTTGGCGAGGTTTTCTTCGACGCCACCACGGTAGTACAGCGACATCCGCTCGGGATTAAATACCAGAATTTCTCCCGCCTGCGATAGTGACAGGCTCTCTGCTACCAGTAGCTCCTCATCACCCAGGGCAGGAAAGGGCATCTCCCACTGCTGTCTTTGCCCGCGAGATGCGCCGCCTACATCCAGGGCGAGAAATTCGATGTATTCGCCATGTTGTTGTTGCAACCTGGCTAACTCCAGAGAGGCTTCCCTGGCGGCTGGACAACCGGCATCGTAAGCCAGCATGACTACCGCTTCGCGATGTTGATAGCGACTCAGTTGATGAAATCTTCCTGTTTCATCCAGTAGGGCGAAGTCGCCCACCCGTTCTGTCGCAGCATGGCTAAGACCATAAGTAGCCGCCCAAGTAATAATAATTGCTGAAAGAGTTCGCAGGTTTTTAATGGTCAATGCTGACGGGATCATTCAATTATCTCCAACTACTGAGCCATTGGGCTGGTACTGATGTGGGGATTCTCTACCTGTTCTCTGGTCCAGTTGCGATCTGGTACCGTCAGGCCTCCACGGGCTGGTCCGCCGGCGTTATAGATTCCGCCACGTAGCACATACAACAGGTAATCCGTTTCGTCGCTCAGGTTGGAAGTTTTTTCAGTGTAGTTAGCTACCGCGCGTTCAATCTCCAGCCAGCGGTCTTCCACTTCAGGGTGAGCCAATATGTCGCCGATGACGACCTTCAGCAGTTCAAGGTTGTCGATAATGTAAGCTGCATCTGGATGCAAACTGTAGAAATTTGGTGCGATGACTGGATTTGTTGGAATGTCGCTGGGCAGTGAGACGAAACTGCCGTGCAGTCGGGTTATCTTATCGCCATACAAAGAGAGCATTGTTTGTATATCAGCATCCCGAGTCTCTTTGTCCGGCGCAAAAACCAATATTTCCAGCAGGGCTACTTTTAACCACTGAGACGCCCAGGTCAGCCCGCTCAGTTGTGGGAAGCCTGCCTTGTAGGCATAGGCATAAGGATGGTCAGACAATAGTTCATCTGATTTAGGTCTGTCGGCGACCGAATGCTGCTCATCTGCGAGATAAGCTTGCACTGCTTCTGACACAGCGGCTTTCTTGTCTTCAAACACGGGATTGAGGTAGATCTCAATCAACTGCTCTATAAATTGTCTGCCTCTCTGCAGAGTGTCTACAGCTACCGGTGGCAGGTTGCCAATATCGGCCAGGGCGGTGCGCACTTCTTCTGCATTGTGGTCCTCCCGAATCACGCCAAGTAAACCCGGTGTGGCCCGGCTTTCAAATACTCTATGGGGTCCAAGCATCGAGGAATGGTCACCGGCTGTGTGATAGTGAGAGCCTTTGGTTTCCTCCAATTCCAGCAATGTGTCCATAAGCACCCGTTGTCCAATGGTAGCAGTGGGAGAGCTATTGGTAATGGTAATTTCCTCGTAAGCGCGAGCCTGCACCACATCATGTGCCAGCAGTAACTGCTGAAGTTCAGGATAATCTCTGGCAAGTACAGTGCTGTCGTTGGCCTGAATAGCTTGCGAACCTGTCGTGAGTAGCAAAAGCCCCAGCACTCTCCCGATAGGCAAGCGCATGGTGAAAGACTCTAAATGAGTAGTGAAGTTAGTCATTTCGCTGGTTTTTTCCTTTCCAAATCTACTAATCAGACACGTTAATTTTCGGTAGCCGAGTATACGTGAGCAGGTTGGGGCGACAGCTGTGACAAAATGCCTCAGGGAATTAGTGGATTGCAGTTTTGTTGGCGGAAAACCCCAATGTATCAAGCTATTACATTAATCCGACAGATTCGCTGAATCGCCAAAATTACAACTTGCTACATTTGGTTCGCCAGTTTTCAGCGTTCACGAGGAATGGAGAATCAATGAAAACGTTAATAGCAATGCGGCAATTTGTCATCTTGTTCACCGGCTGCAGCGAACTTAGTCTGTTAAACAACAGTATTAATTGCCGTAGATGAAGGAGAGAAGTGTGTTAGCGGGAGCTTGGAAATCAGCGATCATTATTATTATTGGCGTACTGGCCTCCTGTGTAAGCAGTCCTGAGGAGTCGCCATTGATTCGAGCCGAGCCTGATGTCGGGTCAGTTTTAACACGAGCGCCGCGTACTCTTCGTTTGTATTACACCGCTCTGCCTGACGTTTCACAGAGCAGTTTGCGTCTTATCGGACCGGATGGCGACCTCGCCTTGCGAGGACTTCATACCATGGCAGCCGACGATCTGATGATAGAGATACTGGATACGGTCACACCGGGCAGCTACACCGTGGTCTGGGAAACGGTAGTGGAAGGAAGTCCTGCTCAGCACGAGGGTAGCTATCAGTTCAGCTACGTCCCCGAGAGTTCCAGGTAGAACGATTGATATGAAATCAGCAATGTCAGATTCAGCTACCAATAGTGATAGTCAATTCAGAATGAACACCTACTCCAATGAGCAACTGCAGCAGGCCGTGACAATCTACGCCGCGAGTTTTGAGGATAGCATTCCGTTGGAGTTGCTCGCCGGGGCTGCTAACAGGTTTCGTTCCCGTGAACTGATGTCAGCGCTTTTGGATCGGGTTAAAACCAATGATCCGGTGCAAAATTGGGACGAATTCAGTAACTGGTTTCTCAATGAGTGATTGGGCTTACAGTAAAGTCACTGCGCTGTGAGTGTCCCTTATTGTCGATCTATGGCTACTGTTGATGGATCAGTTATGAATAATCCCCTCAACGACATTGACAGTAAAACCTTCCGCTACCGCCGAAATCTCTCGTGTCACTCGATTTTCCACCACTTCTCCTCTGAACGTTATGTCGGGAATTTCTAATGGGCCGCTCTCCTGTGGAGTTAGCACATAGCGTTTCTCATAAACACCATAGCGCACGCTATCAATTCGTTGTTCGTATTGGTTAGGTGGGTCGATTTCTTGCGTTACAGAATTGGGCAGGAGCAGCTCAGAGAATTGAGGATTTCTGATACCGTTAGTGGTATAGAAAAGCTGAACCTTCAATTCCAGTTGGCTGCCAACAAAAACTGAAGATTGGTCGGCCTCCACTTTTAGCCACAGCCCATCGCTGTTAAGAGTATATTGTTGGACCGTGGCGCTGGTACCTTCATTGCCAGCGGCCATTGAGGTGTCGCTTGTTCCCTGTAACACATTTGTTTGTAGTTCTGACTCCAATAAAGGCGGAGCTGCATCTATCGTACGGGGTAGTGCTGAACTTCGAGGAGCAAACTGAATGGTGATACCGAGAGCGACCACG